>JAKBSX010000341.1 GCA_021844725.1 Actinomycetes bacterium
TCGCGGGCCGAGGACAGAGGTAAACACCGCTTCAACTGGCAACCTCTGCGTTGGGTGACGTAGCGGCGCCTCACGACAAGCTTTCTGATAAGCGATAGCAATAATTGAAAAAAAGAGCAGCCTTAGTGCCGCAAGATAAATGTAGCATGCCGTGATATGCATCACGGCATCTATTTAGCGTGGTCGGAAAAGATTTCTGCAACAAAATCCTAGCCCAATAGGATGGAATCAATCGGGCCAAGATACAAGAAGGAATGGAGTCCCTAAGGGGTAATAACCAACGAGACCCGCCGCGAGGGGCGAACACAGGGTTACATTAATCCCCGGTATTGCTTCTCGCCACGACATTCTTTTTTTCAAGAGCTACCTTATTTTTCGGCGAGGGAGCACCATAGACAGTTTATAGTAAAGCGCGTGCCGGCAAAATTACGTGGCTCGGTTCTAAAGCACCGGGTGTAATCCGGGGCCAACTCGTCGCTTTCTACTCGGAGCAGGATTGTTAATCGAATCTCTTTGTTAGACATACAGAACCCCCCGTACTAATGGCTTATACGAAACGAATAGTGGCAAAGGGAAAATGGATACAGTTCAGGATAGACTGCGCCAACAACATTCGGTAAATGCCAGAAAAAAGGTATGCTCCGGACAGCGTATGGACGCGGATCAAACTTAGCAGATAGACAGTCATATAGCGGGCCACCGAAATACCCGACATTCCAGCGAGATTCTGAGTTCGAGCCCAGGTTTACGTTTCGTTTAAAACATGTCAGTACAATGCCAACTAGACAGCTTGCAAGCAAATCGAAATAATAAATTGTGCTCTTTACCTGGAACGGCCACCAACCCGAAAGGTTGATTTCATTGCTGCAGGCGCCAGAGAGCAAAATAGGCAAGGCAGAGCGCCGGTCATTTAACGTGCGACTTTGTGGGCGAAATTGCGCCAGTTACAACCAATCCGCCAATAATGGAAGTCTGAAATCTCATGGTTCCCGTCCGTAACACCCCATAAGTTGGTATTGACGTGAAAGTTCGCGGGCCGAGGACAGAGGTAAACACCGCTTCAACTGGCAACCTCTGCGTTGGGTGACGTAGCGGCGCCTCACGACAAGCTTTCTGATAAGCGATAGCGGGCCCATAGTGGTCCCACGGCATTACTTGGAATGCTCACTCGGAAAGCCAAACGTTGATCGGGGACAGAATAGACCTTACTAAAACTACGTTTGTCACGTAATTCGAACGTCCAGCCGTTCGTGTGTCAGCCCAGATTCACTAGGAGACGATATCGCCGCCCTATCGATGCCGCTATAGTAACTTTTTTTTCTCGGCAATGCGGAGGCAGTCATTAGATTAAGCTTGTGCTAGACTTTACTAAGCGGCTTTGAAAGACATCCGTCAGAAAACTCTTCAATTATAAGCGCAAATGATAGTTGCTTCGCATTCTCGCCGGGATAAAGCCGCACATCTACTAACCAAGACTGCATCAAAATGGAATCATTCTTCATGTCCTGCGCATTCTAGGAGTCCGATCGCGCTTTGAATCGTTATAAGGTAATTTTTTTCTACAAGTTGACACTCAAAAAAGCTGACTGTGGACTTATCATGACGGTCGCCTCAATATTGCAGCCCCAATAAAGCAGCGGGCATTCTCATGATTAGAAGCACTAAGCGCGAACGGCCAGGAGGTCTGGTCCTTTTTCCTTCGCTTCGAGCATATAATCCTGCCTGGCTCCCCCGAGATCTCGTGGCGGGCTTGACGCTTCTTGCAATTGCGCTCCCCGCACAATTGGCCACTGCGCAGCTTGCAGGTATGCCGGCTAATACTGGCCTTTTAGCCTTCGGAGCTGGGGCAATTGGATTTGCGGCGCTTGGTTCCAATCAACTTATGTCAGTGGCTGCAGACTCAACAATAGCTCCCATTTTTGCCAGTACCCTCGCTGCACTTGCTGGCGCAGACCCAGCACGTTATGCCATATTGGCAGCACTTCTAGCCCTTATCGTTGGCATTGTGCTGGTAGTTGCCGGCCTCGCTCGTGCAGGTTGGATCGCAGACCTTCTTTCAATCCCGGTAACCGTTGGGTTCTTAGCTGGCATATCCGTCCACATTATAGTAGCGCAACTACCGAATATGCTTGGAATAACGGTACCGACCGCGCATATCCTACTACGCATTGTAATGGTTGTGGAGCGTCTGCAACACGCCAACCTTCCAACCACCGCTATCGGCATAGCAGTCCTCGCTGGCACACTTGCGGCTGAGCGCCCGCAAACACGAATACCAGGCGCATTAATATCCCTTTTTCTGGCCTCGTTTGCCGTGTGGTTACTTGGGCTTAATCGGGTTGGCGTGGAATTGCTAGGGACTCTACCCGCACCGTGGCCCCACTTTACATTACTCAACGTTCGCTCTGGCGATATAATTAGACTAGTACCTCTTGCCCTAACAATTGCACTTGTCTGCATGATCCAGACTGCCGCAGTAGCGCGAACATTCCCATCCAAGTCCAACGGCGAAGAGGATATAAGTTCCGCGTTTACTGGGGTAGGAGCGAGTAATATTCTTGCAGGGTTGATTGGATCCTTTGCCGTCAATGTCAGTCCACCTAGCACGGCGGCAGTAGCCGCGTCTGGGGGATGCACGCAAATTTCCGAACTCATTGCAGCAGCCATCATACTCGCACTTGCGGTCTTCGGCAGCGGACTGCTTGTCCATTTGCCAGTTGCAGCATTAAGCGGGATCTTGGTATTTATCGCGCTACGAATTTTCCGTTTACGAGATATGATAGCCATAGCTCGTGGAGGCGGACAGGAAATTCTCCTGGTAATTGCAAGTGCATGCTTGGTCATCGCATTACCAATCGAAATGGGTGTTGGACTGAGCATCATTCTCTCGTTGCTTCACAGCGTTTACATTCTTGCCCGTCCCGCATGCACGGAGTTAGAACGGATACCAGGAACAACAATCTGGTGGTCACCCAGTCTCTCGGAATCACGTATCCGGGAGCCTCGAGAGACAGAACCTGGGGTGATTGTGTTCGCACTTGCAGCACCCATCAATTTTACCAATGCAAACTACATTCGTCGCAGATTGCTCCGTACGATAGCTGAAAAGGCGCTGCGACCACGGCTAGTCGTGCTCGATGCGAGCGGTGTTGATTTTATCGACTACACTGGGTCCTTAGTTCTACAGCAACAAATTTTAGCCTTAAGGCGGGAGGGTATCGATGTTGCACTTGCTCGCCTTGGCGCGGAGCACGCCCGCCGTTCGGCTGCAATGTCTGGACTTGTAGGGACGCTGGGAGAGGACAGAATTTTCTATTCTGCAGAAGAAGCAGTAAGAGCACTACGTCCAAGAAATCCTCCTCTGCCATAGAGGAGTCATACCTGTCCAACAATTCCCACTGTTGGACCATATAGCTCTTACCACTGAAACTCCTTTTGAGACACTGCAAGCTCTCTTGCTAGCCATCGCCTTTTTAATTGGCGCATTATTTTATGAGCCCAGCAAGTGCTATCTCCAATTTCGTATGCTGCACCAAATTCGGTTCGTCATCCAGCGTGCTAAAAAAGAAACCAGATCCCTGCGCCGTCCAGCCTTCTTTATCTCCTTAAGCAGGTCGATCCTAATCGAAAGAAATTATGGTATAGCGAAGGTTCTGCAAACTCACGAGGAGACCGCAATGAAGGCAGAGCTGTGATCAATGAGATTATCGTTCCATTTCGAAGAACGCTGCCATGACCAACCGAGAAGGTATGACTGGTAACCCTGCAGTCAAACAGATTCTTTTACATAAGCCAGAAGGACCGTACGAAATGATACCCATCGTGATGCAGGGATTGCTCGAGACGGGACAGATGATATACTGAGACCACGGAACAGAGAACGAACACCTGAGCATCTCGGCTATCGCTCGGAGTATCACAGGTGCATACTGTCGACAGCCACGAAAATTGAATGGATGTCAGTTGCTACATCAACCTGATCGTTCTCAATGAGAACAAAAAACTCTAGATCACAGCTGCCGCTTAACGACTCCCTTGACCATCCCAAATTTACAGAACTTGCCTTACACAACCAAAGATCTTCACATGGAAAAGTGGATAGCCCATTCGCTGCCCACAACAGAATTGATTGAGATATTAACTTGAACCTCTACTTTCTCGAATCCTCTTTATCTACTTAACAGATGCCCAAAGTAACCGCCAATCGATTATATGTGCTAGATCGCCACTTGGACAGCCACGGCTATACCGTTCTATTAATTGGGTCCAAAATAGGTGAAATGGCGTCTCCTAACCCAAAATTTCATTGCATTACAAAGCATATCTTGAACACCTGATGACGGCTTTGCAGCACAGCGTGCCTACTTTAGTTCCCATTATAGAAATACAATGAATCCGCTGCACGCTATTGCTGCATTACGTCTCAGCTTCATATCTGTTGCGATCCATACTTTCAGTCTTTCTTAGCAAATATACCGCCCGCACGCCGAATAGGCGAGTTCTATCCATTGATTCCCGTTTTTATCACTTCCTTATTCAAGGCGCTTGCAGAATAAAGCTACAAATAGACGCTTTTCATTTGCGCTTCTGGATAGCGGCTTCCAGCTGCGGCCCCAGGTGGGATGGCCACCGAAATATTTACAATCTCATTCGAACTTAGCTGGATCTTTAGCGATCCGAGGTTTTCAATTAGTCGGTCTA
>JAKBSX010000342.1 GCA_021844725.1 Actinomycetes bacterium
CTCGAATGTTTATAACTGGGATTATCTCGTGCCTTTCTGCTTCACAGGTATGGTGTTCACATTCTCTCCGTAAACCTTGTTTGTAGAACTGAAGACAAACTGCAAATCATTGCTGGATTTCCTGCAGGCTCCAGCACGTTGAATGTCCCTCCTGCATTGGTGTCAAAGTCACTACGCGGATTCGACAGAGAGGTGGTGACAGCAACCTGTCCTGCCGTGTGTATTACTGCGTCGGCATCCCTGACCATTTTGTTCAGAAGAGCTGTTTGCAGGACAGAGCCATTTACCATCTCGATTCCCTTGAGTCTGGAGAGATAATCCCAGTTATAAACATTCGAGTTAAAACGCACCCCGCGCAGTGTCTGTCTTGAGAGATTGTCAAGTACTGTTACCTCCCAGCCTTTCTTTGAAAAGAATTCAGCGGCGTGCGAACCGACGAATCCTGCTCCGCCTGTAATCAAGACTCTCATTTGGTTTCACCTTTTTATGGATTTCATAGTCACGCTATCTGGCCACAATAGGATATGAAATTAATTCCTTAAATTATTCAAGCACCAATATAGTAACCAAGTGCATACGATATAACTCTAGCAGAATAAAGTGGGACTAAGAGAATCTTGTATTTCAAAGTGGGCACTGTGCGTTTTCTCTTTCTCATATTGAGTGAATTAAGATACGGAACAAGTCTCTTTATTCTATCCGACTTACCGTAGCGATAGTATTTCCTAACAATCTTCATCAAGGACTCGTCACCATAGTGAAATATCAGTGGGTCACGAATGATTCCGACTGAAGTTGAGTAATTGTATGCTTCCCTGAATATCGATTGATGGTCAATATGCACGACTTTGGAGAATATTTCAGGCCCCATGTTTTCCATTAACATGTGGAAAGAATAATCAAGCACATCTCTCTTAAATAAACGTGGCAGGATGAAGCCGAACTCTGGATTCAGTTTTTCAAGATTATATTTCATGCTTATCTGTTTGTCAAGATTCTCAAGCTTTACCCAAAAACCGTTGCCCAATTCGCCTTCGCCAATCACTACCATGTCCTCTGTCATCTTATTGAGCCTTTCAAGAGCACCTTTAGCCAATATGCGGGTTTCATCTAGAAACAGTTCTCTTTCCCCTATTGAATTATTGTGGCCAATCCATCTTGCCTCAAGAAGGGACTCGGGTCCTTGAAACACTTTCGCGTCGAAATCATTAGCAATTTTAACAGTTTCCGCATTTTTAGAAGAGTCTACTATGATTATCTCATAATCTCCAAAACTTTGATTTTTTATGGATCCCAGAACTGCAGTAAGATGAGTTCCCCATGTTACAGGAATTTCTATTGAAATCAATCACAATACCAGCTGTTTATTTATCGATCACATTTCTCAGCGGCGAAATACGATTATGAATTCGTCTTATGCTTGTCTCGCACAACAAAATTGAAGAGGATCAGCAAAATGGGTGAAAAGCTTAAGATTGCTCTATCGCATTCATAAGATTCTGCTCCCACATTTTTGCAGCATTATCCCATGAGAACTGTTCCGCATGTTTCCTGCATCTACTGGCATAGTCTTGCCTGTTTTCAATAATGTTTCTTATCGCAGATGACAGTGCTGCTATGTTTCCATCTTCCACCAGTATACCGCTCACTCCTTCCTCCACCGATTCCTTCAGACCCGCAACAGAATATCCTGTCGTGGGAACACCACTTGCTGCGGCTTCCATAGCAGAAAGGCACCATCCTTCTGAGACAGAGCAGTGGATATTAATCCAGGATTCCCGCACAATCGCAGCGAGTCTTTCATCACTCACCTTGCCTGTGAATGTTATCTTGTCATCAAGCCCCATTTCTCTGGCTATCTTTCTTAGCATGGGCAGAGAAGGGCCATCGCCCACCATTACCAAACGTGATGCAATGCCTTCTCTTATGAGATTGCCAAGAACATATATTGCATGCTCAGGCCTCTTATAGGGTCTCATGCCGCCAAAATATATCATCTGAGGAAAGGGTGCCTTGTCTCCGGGCCTGAAGAGATTCGTATCAACGCCCGGATGTATTACGGCAATCATGTTTCTGTCAATTCCCAACCGTTCGAGGTCTGTCTTCGAGCTTTCAGATATTGTGACGAAGGGCCAATCTCGGTATACGGTGGAGTAAACTTGTTCAACTTTTGAAAGGATTAGCGAAATTGGATACGACACCTGTCCGGATAGCGTCTTTGCATGCATGTGGTAGAAGTGGGCGACGCCGGGTGTTGATGTCATAACGGGAGAAAGCCAAGGCAGAGCATGAGAGAGGTCATCCACAATAACATCAAGATCGGCTATATCGTGAATGACAAAAGGAAGGGCCAAATGTGGCCACAGTTTGCCGTAGTATCTTCTTACTGATATCCCATCAATATTCTCACTCTTGCCTGCGCCTTTCCATCCGCCAGTCAGCCATGTGATATCGTGGCCCTGATGAACAAGACGCTTTGCCACCTCGTATATTAACCTTTCAGAACCACCAGCCTTCGGATTTCTTATATCTCGATGACTGGCCCAAAGTATCTTCATTGTCAATCGTTCCAAAATGCCGACGGCGACTTATTCTCAACAGCAACATAAGCGACAATAAGGTTTGCAACCTTTAATGTGAATGTGCAGATTCCGGCGACCCATAGTAAATTGGGGAACTCGTGTCTATTGAATGATGGGCCAACTGTCTCCCTGAATACTATTGTTGAAAACCTACACATCCTCCCCCGATGAAGAACAGATGGTCAAGATGTGGAATATCTAAACATCAAATCTGGTTCAATTTGACAGAATCTTGCGCAATGTGGGGAAGTCAGTGGGTAGCAAGGTCAGCAAAAAGCAGAGGGGCCGTTTCGTCAAGTAGTGCCCGACTCGTTCACTCCAATCAGGGAATCAGTATTCCAACAAGCAATTGAATAACTGAATCTAGAACTCTTGCGACAATAGTCAATGAAATTCATAGAGGTTCTAGTACTAATCCCCTGTATCAGATGGACGCGGGCCCTCCAGCTTTATTTGGTGGGTAGCCATTAGTCTGAAGTGAAAAAAAAGTCGAGAGTATTAGGAGAAGATGACAAATGAGCGATGGCCCGTCGAGAAACGGCGTGGATGATTCACATACCCGCACAGTCTCATTGAGTGAGGTTCCAAATGGAAAAGAGTTTGAAGATTATGTGGCGGCATGTTACCAACTGACAGGTCACTACGTAGAAAAGAACGTCACTAGACGGATATTCGACGCAGAAGATGATAAGAAGTCCGAAACTGCTTATCCAATATTGGAATTGGATGCAATCGTTACCATATACAACGCAGGTTCTATGCCGATAACAAAACTTGTGGAAGTGAAATCAGGGGAATGGGGTTGTCCAGACATTTTCAAGATCCGAGGTTGGATGGACTATTTGGATCATTTCGATGTGAAGGAAGGAGTGTTGATTACGGCAAACAAGAGGCCCAAGCAGCAAGCGTACGAAAAAGTTGGAAGAGAACTTGATGTACGTGTATGTTCAATGAATAATGCAGAATTCAATCTCAAGACCTTTGTTGAAATCATGGGTTACTCTATAGTTGTCGATAACGAGAAAGAGGACATGGTGGAAAAATGGAGATATGCCTACTGGTTGGAAAGGAACATGATCCAAATGATGAAGACTCCCCTGAGGGCAGATCCAAGATATAAGAGGAAGAGGTCAATAGATGAATATTATGCTACGATTTCTTACGACTCCTTTTTTGCAGAAACAGTTCTTGATAAGTTATTGGAGCTCTATGCTGCCTTCCAAAAATTCCCTCATATAACTGCAAAAGCAGGAAATGAGATGATTGGGAATAGCTTCGAGGATGAATGCGGAACAATACCGCGCGAGGTTTTTGGTAGATCTTTCTATAAATGCGAATACAACGACATTCAGATCTCGACGTTTGTGGAACACAAAGCTCGTCTTTCAATAATGAAATCGGCAGTGGATTACACGCTATCAGAGGCGAACGGCAAGAAGACAGGCATGGATAAGGACTCCGAATTCAGTTTCGACTCTCTGCCTGAAAATTTCCGTAATGCATTAACCAGACTTGCTGATCAACCCTATTTTCATTTGTATCCAGCATTTTGGCAATGGTTTCTTTGGGTGTTCGGAGGATTCATTCTGCTAGATTACGAAAAGCAAGAGTATGAGTCACTATCTAGGTTCACTGGGATTCCGGTCGACGAGATACATAGGGCACTGGCTGCCTACGACGTTTTATTTCCGATTGAAGCTGGATCATGGCTGGGAAGGTGGTCGAATTATTCCAATATAAGTCAGATGAAAATGTTTTCACTGCCATTTTCTGGTGTAGGAGTTAATACCAGAATTAATTTGTATACTCGGACTCAAAACTTCGATGACTTAGAACTTTCGATGGATAGAACGCAGGGCGATCTTTCAAAGTGGAACAATCTTTGCATCGACGTCCTATGCAAAGATAATTACGTTGCGTGACCCGCGAACCAGGAGTCATCGATTCCATGTCCATAGCACGCATTTACGGATAAGGATTCAAGATGGCCTACTCATCCGCCCCTCAATAAAATGTCCCAAATCTTACGCAAGTTGCAATGATTGATGTACATACTGCAACCTTTAAATCTTTTGAAAAGCCAGTCAGGCGAACTTTGCGAACAAGTA
>JAKBSX010000005.1 GCA_021844725.1 Actinomycetes bacterium
CCACGATCCAGGCGTGTCTCCGAATGGCACAACAATCATGGTCGAGGGAGCTGCAAATGGCAACCCCGTTGGCGGTTATTGGGCACCTGGTGGTGTGCCTGGAATATTCCACCATATTACGGCAACCTGGGGGTCACAGGGTGTGTTGTTTACGATGGATGGAACAACCCTTGGCTGGTATCCACTTACAATTACTTATCCATCCATCTCGTTTGTTGGCGCAGGCAGAGCTGATGGGGACATAGTGGATGCCACATTCACAAACATTACGTTTAACGGGTCCTTTACTGCACAGAACTCAGCAGCAGCCGCAGCAGAGAATATGTATATACCTCCGAATAATCCACCTGCCAACATTACCCCAAATCCATTACTGTATGGAGGAGGAACATGTAACTACAACGCCAGCGGCGCTTTAACGTGTACTAGTCCATGCATCAATCCCGCTGACATGTCGTTTAATCTCAATCTGCCATCGTGCATAAACGCATGGACTGCTCAGTTAAATCAGGCTCACGCTGACGAGGGTATAGCACCGTTGCAACTGCCAGGTAACTTTACATCTCTGAGTCCTGCTGAAGAGATATTCATATTGGTCAATCTCGAACGTGTAGACAGAGGCTTGCCACCCTATATTGGATTGACCCAGGGTCTTGATGCCTCTGCACAGATCGGTGCAAACCAGGGTACCGATCCATACTTTTTTCCCAGTGGTTATCAGGGAGGTGGAAGTGTTTGGTCGGGCAGTGGGTCTTCTCCAATAGGTGAAGGTGGAGTGTTGATGTCTATATTTGGCTGGATATATGATGACGGCTGGGGTGGATCACAAGCTAACACACCTAATTTTGATTGCACATCTCCTACGGCACAGGGGTGTTGGGGACATAGAGATGTTTTGCTTGGGATGCACGTTGGTGTCCAGTGTACCAATTGCGTTATGGGTGCTGCCTCTGCCAGCAGTCCGAACGGTTCGTTTTCTGATTATACTGGCATTGTAACTCAACCTATTCCTGGATATACGCCTCATTACGTGTATACTTGGCAACAGGCAGTTACAGCAGGAGCGTAACAGTGCACAAGGAGTGGCTGAGCTTCTTTTTACTTAATTAATAACTCACTTGTGGTTCTGAATCAGTGATAAATGCTAATAGGAGATAAGTGAATTTCCCTGTCCGCAAGTACGGAAGTTCAGTAGAAATATCAATTTGTTATTGCACTGCTTGCTAGGTACCAGTGCCCATTTACTTTCTTCAGGTGGAAGCAGGCGGCCAATTAAAATTGTCACTGGTACCAGAACTACTATTGGCTGTCACGTTTACCTATGCATATATGGTTACTGATGGTTCGCTTTATGCTTGAGCTACTAATTGCGTAGCGGCGGATTGGCATACTGTATTTAGGCATGTCTTTCCAATAAAAAATGCCAGTGCTTTGTTTCCTTGTATGGCCACCTTGGCCAAGGCAAAGCGAATCTTAAACGCATGAGCAGCGGAATCAGAGTGATTTTTGGATGACAATATAAATGTTTCAGCAAAACCTACTTGGGCCAGACATTTTGTTTTGGATGTTGACACGACGTAATTGACCGCCACACACATTCATCACTACGACGACCTCGGCCAGGCAAGAGCCAACTGAATACGATATGAACTACTCCGTACTTTAGTGTGGAGTAGCTCACCTGTCCAGCCAAGCGAACACCTGTTGGGTGGCGCTTGCCGTACCGGCGGCGAGAGCGACGGCGTCGGCTCGCATAGGTACAAAATTTTCGATTGGCGGATCGGTGTGCATAGAAGCACTCGCAAGACTAAACAGCGACTCAATCACTGCATGAATGCGCTGGAGCGGATCGCGATCGCTTGGGTTTACGGGGAGAGGCAGGTTTGCTGGGTTCAGCCTCCTCAATAGCTCCAGGGCCAGTCGCGACTCCGTAAACGATCCCTGGTAGTCGGCATCATTGATTTTCTGACGGGCGTTTCGGAGATGGCGAATGATCTCGGCTCTCTTGGCGTTCGGTTCGACGGCTGCAATTGGTACGAAAACGGGGATGCCAATGCCTCTGTCCCATCGTTCCAGAACCGTTGCCCACTCCGACTGCTTAACTTGGAGTCGATCTGATCCTCTCCTAATTGGATACGTGGCATAGTACGCCTGCGTTCGTGGGGCAGTTGGCTCCCCTCCATCAACAAGGAGAATCGTTGTGTCGAGTTGCAAGGAAAAGTCTTTGCCTTGTCGTCGCTCCTCAAATACCTCAATGATTGATGGTGGCATCGCAAGCTTCAACTCTACATCCCACGTTGTCTCGTCGGAGGGCAGGGGATTGAGTTGAGCGTAAGGCTGTTTAACCCAGTTGAGAACGTATGCCCGTGACTCGGTGATTCCCAGGAAAGCATATGTATTGGCGATGCCCCAGGCCGTCACTTCGGACGCAATCTGTACCACTGCACCGATGTCGTATCCCTTGGCTGTCAACTTCCCCTTTAATAGGAGCTGAGATGCCAAGCCGGGCTGACCGTCGATTCCTATCCAGTCGAGACGGATACTCCCTTTTCCAAAAAGCCCTGAGTCCATAGCTCTATTTTATCAGGGTATAGCTGGGTTGAGGATGCTTACATCTCTTCAAACTGACTCCTGATCTCGGTATTGCCCACCTGAACGATGAGGTCATTGAGCTTTGACATGATCTTGTCTAGTTGTTACGGGAAAGATTTACTTGTATACTGATTTTCAGGGAAATCTTAGTACTTATGTAACCAGTTAACTCAGTACGCCTGATATGGAGAAACGGGTAGTGAATGTCCGACCGCTGTCAACGGCACAGCAGGTGCAAATCATGGTATCTAATGCATTGTTTTGTGAATAATATTGGAACGCCGTCAGGTACACAGTAGGGTACGCACTAGGAAAACTACGCCTAGTTTCCGATAAAGTATTAAACACGGAAAAACTTCTGGCTGAGTGCACAGGAAAGGTATATAGGTATGAAACTTAGACTAATCAAACCAGGAAAGGCCAGATGAATTGCCTTATGAGCCGCATATCCATGTTAGTAATACATCTCTGGTATAAAATAAGAAGATTGTAATAACAAATACAAGCAGTTCAGCAATAAATACCCGAAAGCTTTATACGTAAAGGCAAAATGGTCTATCGTTATTTAATGTAATGAGATACCAGTGCGCTCCAAAGTGTAGATTTGTAATAAACCAAGTTGGATCTAAGAAAGCAGAAAATGCCAATATCTAATCAGTTGGATACAGCAAACATATGTTATTTACAAGAAGCCTGCCAGATCAAGGATTTGTTAGAGCATGCTAGGCCATTACTCAAGTGGGCAGGTGGTAAGACTCAGCTTCTGCCCAATATACTACCAAAGATCCCAAATAAGTACAACCGTTATATAGAGCCGTTCTTTGGTGGAGGTGCGCTTTTCTTTACACTTCGTCCACGTCAGTCTATTATTGCTGATAGTAATCCTGAATTAATTAGCATGTATCGTGCAGTAGCTGCTGACGTTGAATCTGTAATTGGGTATTTACGCCAGCTAGACAACACCGAGGACGTTTTCTATGCCACAAGAGCGCTTGATTGGAACGAGATGACTCCTGCCAAGGCTGCTGCACGTACTATCTTTCTTAATCGTACTTGCTACAACGGCCTATTCCGAGTAAATCAGAGTGGTCAGTTTAATGTACCATTTGGCAAATATAAGAACCCAAAGATTCTTGATGAGCCTGCACTTCGTGCGGCTTCAGTATTATTGGCTTCTGCAACCATCTTGGATGTCGACTATAAGACGATCCTCCGAAACGAGGCTAAAGCTGGTGATTTTGTTTTCCTTGATCCGCCCTATCTCCCAGTATCAGAATATGCAGATTTTAAGCGATACACCAAGGAGCAGTTTTACGAGGATGATCATATTGAGCTTGCTGAGGAAGTAAGGCGATTACACGAAATTGGCTGTTATGTGATACTAACAAACTCAAATCATCCATTGGTACATAAGCTGTACGGTGGTTTTCCTCTTGAGGTAGTACAGACAAAAAGGCATATATCGTGCAACGGAAAAGGGCGACATGGTGAAGATGTAATTGTCACCGTCCCGCCAAAGAGTCGTTCCATTATTCATTTACTTCCAGCGCCATTGTCGCCACAGGTATCAAAATTTCCTTCTACTCGTTTCATGGGTTCTAAGAGTAAGCTTCTTTCTGAACTTTGGAGAATTGCGTCACAATTTAAATTTGAAACAGCTATTGACCTGTTTTCGGGGTCAGGAGTGGTGAGTTATATGTTCAAAGTACAAGGTAAGTCTGTTGTGAGCAACGACTATATGGCTATGTCTGCTGTTTTTGCTAAAGCGATGATCGAAAACAACAGTATACGCTTGCCAATTAATGAAGCAATGTCTTTGTTGCAACCAAACAAGCCAGTCGATCATTTTGTCGAGACACAATTTCAAGGATTATATTTTAATGACAACGATAATCGCATGATTGATATTTTGCGTGCCAATATTAGATTTATTAGAAATCCGTACAAACGTGCAATAGCGATGACGGCTCTAATTCGTGCCTGTCTAAAGAAACGCCCACGAGGTATTTTTACATATGTTGGACATCGTTATGATGACGGACGGAGAGACCTTTCAATGCCATTCCGCGATCAGTTTCTTCAGGCAGTAGAGGCGGTGAATGCAGCCGTGTTTGACAATGGGATGGTAAATAGAGCTCGCCATGGAGATGCCCTAGGATTACGAAGTCGAGCCCCAGGTCTCGTCTACATCGATCCACCTTACTATTCACCCCTGTCAGATAATGAATATGTTCGTCGTTACCACTTCGTTGAAGGGTTAGCTCGTGACTGGCAAGGAGTGGAGATTCAAGAGCATACAATCACTAAGAAATTTAAGTCATACCCAACTCCCTTTTCTACTAAGAATGGAGCTGCAAATGCGTTCGACAAGTTGTTTCATAGATTTAAGCAGAGCGTGATTATGGTCTCATACTCTTCTAATAGTCAACCCACCCTAGATGAAATGGTCGCCATTTTATCTAAACATAAAACTTACGTAGATGTTGTGCCGGTTGATTATAAGTATTGCTTCGGCAATCAGGGTCACAAAGTAGGCAATAACAATAACATTGTGCACGAGTATATATTTGTCGGTTACTAAGGAGACCAACGCTACTAATGATATTTTCGTTCGATTCAAAACGAGCAGGCAAATGAGACCGTGGCATTTGGGAAATACTACTGTTCGCAGTCCGTTCCGATTACGTGATGGACTTGTAGCACTTTCAACATCACAATTACAAGGTAAATTGAGGGGACAACAGCAAGAAATTGAATTTCGGAAACTCTTAGGTGAAAGAAAGATCGTTGAGCTAGGGGTTGACGAATCTTACAGCGTGGGACGTAAATGGCGATCAGCTCTTAACAAACTTGGGCTTCTCTATCCGCAAGTGGCTTCTGATTGGGGGGTTTCTCAAGAAGAGGTTGGACCAATTGATACAATTACGCCCAATGGTTGGCGTATAATTAACTCAAACACTTTGCCAGCCATGCAGGAGTGCTTTTTACGAGCAATCGCTGCGTATTATATTCCTTCTAGTTTAGAACCCAACTTTAGCTTTCCTGTTTTTTCTCCGCTGAGACATGTGTTGGCGGTAATGCTGGAGTTGGAAAAACAGTCTCAGAATAATTTCTTAACTTTTCATGAAATAGCGTTGATAGTTCAACTCACAAGCAGTGTCGATTCTCTTGAAGACGTCGCTTTAAAAGTGTTAACCTTTCGAGCCGACAGAGGCAGAGCTACAAACAAGCGAAGGTTTGATCATGAGATGCGTGAACAGGCTGCCCAAGAACATGATTATGTAGCTAGTACTTTCAATGATTATGCCGACACAAATATTCGTTATCTCAAGGCAACTGGACTCGTACAAAATTATGGACGAGGTATATCGTTAATTCCTGAGAAACGTAGCATAATAGAAAAACTAATTGAGCAGACTAGGATACCAAAATCTACCAAAGATTATATTGATAACTTGTGCAAAGGCGAGGAGTTGCCCACTGACAATAAAAAGATTGCGCTCAAAGTTCTGAACGATTCAATTCTGCTGCTCAAGTCGAAAGGTGTCGAATTTGATGTTTCGAGTAGACCAGCTAAATCAGCGGCAGATATAGGCGTCATTCTTCACGAAATTGAAGCGATATGGCTGACCTTGAAAGAGAATAAATTTGCTCAGCAACAAGCTAGCAAATGGGAGGAGATTACTGCATATATGGATCTCGTGATTAAGCGGGGGGGTAGAAAAGTCATTTCAAGTGGGGAAGAGATTCAAGCACCAAAGGGCGAATTGCCAGCCTATTTTGAGTGGGTTTTATGGAGGGCATTTCTTGCGATAGATAATTTGGTAAACAAGCCTTCTGAAGCTCGTGGATTTCAGGTCGATCAAGATTTGTTTCCAATTGGAACTGCCTCAGGAAACAAGCCAGACCTAGTTTTTGAATTTGAGGATTTTGTTATTGTGGTGGAAGTTACTTTAACCGATAACTCACGTCAAGAGGCAGCCGAGGGAGAACCTGTTCGTCGCCATGTGGCAAATATCATGATCAATTATCGAGAGACATCGGGCAAACAAGTCTACGGTTTGTTCATCGCAAATAACATTGATTCTAACACAGCCGAGACATTTCGTATCGGTGCTTGGTATACCAACGATGACGAGAAGATGCAATTAGATATAGTTCCTTTGACTTTAATCCAATTTAAGAGTTTCTTTGAGGTGCTATTTCGTGTTAACAAGATTGATGCGCTCTTAGTTCGCGAGTTACTGGAGTCTTGTGTTGCCCTGCGTGTGTCAGATGGCGCTCCGTTATGGAAGGTCGCAATTGAGCGGGCAGTCAATCAATTTGTTTCTGATTTGACAAATCCTTAATTTTGGGAATCAAATGGGAATTGAGGTGGACCTCATTTGTTAAACAACCTGGGAGCAGCGTTAAGCTCATGTATCTTCCATCATGCTTCTCAGGCAACTGAAAGTCCATCTGTTTCTTGTGTAAATTTGAGGTGGACCCCATTTGAGTGCACTTAATTGTTTTCATCCATGCAGTTTTGCATCTCAGTTAACATATGGATTGGTATTCAAGAAACAGTTCTACTTTACAAAAATTATAGAGGTCGACGACGGGTCAGGTATGTCTTGACTGAAATGGACACTGTACAGGAAGAACTCTACAAACTATTTGACCTTGACAGCTACCCTTCCAAGAAATGACTTAGGTAATACGCACATCGTAAGCCAATATGTTAATTGAGTAGGGAGAATAATGTCTTGCATCGAATTTTCTTGGAAACTTGCGCTAGTAGATTTTGTTGTCGTTGAACTTTCCGGAGCTACGTTGGAAGTAAGGGCTCAGGCAAGGGAGTAGAACCAGTGTCCAGCAATCCGTACGCGTCGAAGAAGGAGGGGTTTACGGCAACCTCTAGTTCTATCCGTTCGTGGACCTCGACACCAAGTCGATAGTCTCGAAGCAAATCGCAGAGGCGGTCTCCGTCGATGAGCTCGACCGGAGGAGCACCGTCACGACTAGCCTCGCTCTGAGCATCCTTAGTGAAGGAGCTTGTGGTAATCAGTAGGCCCTTTTCACCACGGCCAGCCATGGCGCCGCGAAAGTCTCGCACGGCCCCTGCAGTCACAGTTCCCTTGTAACGCTTGCACTGGAAGAAAACGGGGAACGAAACAAGCGAAAGCCGATACACTCCCACTCCATCGATGCCACCATCTCCGCTCTTGCCAAGCACGGTAACGTTGACGAACCCAGCCTCACGGAGGAGGCGCTGTGCAAGGTGCTCGAAGCCGTCTGGAGAGATGAGGAGTAAGCGTGAAATAAGTTGGTCCCTCCAACTCTCCGAACCTTCTTCGCCAGAATCCTCGGAGAAAGCCCGATCGGTCTGCTTCTTCTTACTACGTAGCTGTAGGGAATCCCGGTACATCTTCATATCCGCCTGCATTTGATCGATTGTGATGATCTTACCTTTATCAGTGAGTGTCCAGATTCCTCGGGAGCTGTTTGTGATAGCGCCAATGCCCTTCAGAGTTGTTCTTGCCCAGCGAAGCCGATAATTGATCTCGGAATTGCGTCCGTCTTTGGTCGAGACGGCTTGCTGCTCCTCGGAGAAGTGTTCGTTCTCAACGACCCGTTCGTAGATTTCCTTGACTGTGGCGGACCCTCCAAGTTGTCTGAGCGCGGTCAATGTTGGCCACATCAGTTCGTGATACTGGGGAATCTGCGCTTGATCTCTAAAACCTGACATGTTTCTTATGCTACCTTTTTGCCGTGACTTGTGCAATTTGTTATTCAATTTGAATTAGTAACAGTTATTCAATGAAGGAGTGATTCCTCTTAGAGTTTTGCCAATTGATTCACTTGCATATGCAGATCTGGCTTCGTCTTCAATTTCAAAATCGACTCTGTTATTACTCTCTTACTAAAGAAGTGACATTAGGTTCTCAGTTGTCACCGGCCATGTGCTCGGACTAACAAGTCTTGTCAATAAGTGAAGTGGACCCCAATATCTGGGCAGGGTGCTAAGTGCTAATCCATCATGTACGCAGTAAGAAAACTGTGCCCAGTTTCCGATAAAGTATTGAGCATGGAAAACTTCCGGCTGAGCGCACAGGAAAGGTATATAGGTATGAAACTAAAACTAGCAAAACCAGTAATAGCAATAGCAGTAGCAGGGTTGGCACTTGCGGCGTGTAGTTCAGCGCCAAAACCCGCCGTGCATACACACAAGTCGCATCAGGCCAAGACGACAGGTCTGACCTGTCCCGCACATGCGACCTGTCCGTCTGTTCCGAACGCACAGCTCTGGGCGCAATCGTCCAATACGCCAAGCGGTTCGTATCTTGGCGAGGTGTACGTGCAGGGCTTGCCGAGTACTCCAAGCAACCCGAGCATCAACAAGTTCACCCTTCGTTTTGCTGCATTGGAGAAGGATGTAAACGAATCACCCGTTCCTGTAGCAACAAAGTATTCTTATACCTCATCTTCAACAATGGCCTCTCAGTTTGATACAGCAGATACAGCAGCGTTGAATGCACTTGAGGCTGCATGGTACTTGAATACCCCAGGTACCTATCCAGTGCTGGCCGGTCACTGGCCTACCTACCCAGCCTTTACGGGGTGGGTATCGCAGTGGATGGACCCGAAGTCGCCGTGGTTTGAGGATGTGGCGGACAACTTCAACCACCTGGGGTGTGAAACCTACTATAGCCATGTTGACTTGGGTACAGCGCAACTGGACTGCTACACAAGCGGACAGTACAAGGGGGACGAGGGGCAGGCAGGAAATTACACGTCCGATGCAGTCTATTCGGCTGGCGTAATGCTCTCTGTGCCAACAGTACACCATGCAACCTATGTTCAGGTGGTGAATGGCCAGATCACAAAGGCGTGGATACCATATAAAGTGGCAGATGCCAGGACGGGTGTCGTAGGTAATATGATTGTTGAGTTCTGGACATATATTACGATGATAAATGATCACGGCAATTGGGTGGTTTGGCAGCCCACATATCTGTCTTCGTCCACGTTTCCTGATTTCGAGGCAGTAGATGCGTGGACGTGCCCGACCTCTGTCGTGACTACGTTTAATGCACAGAGCGCACTTGCGACTGCGTTGTCGTATCGTGCAATGGCAGTGCCCGCTGGATGCTCCAACTCTAATAAAACACCAGAGTTGCCGTTTGGGTAACTTTGCCTAGATGGTTCACACCCAGATATCCCCCTGAACTTCCAGGGGGATATATTTTTGTGCCTGCCATACTAAATCTGAACAACTTTCCGATGACTAGATAGATGGAGGTATCAGGATGAAACAATTAATTAGGTTCACATTAGGTGTGGCTATTGCGTTGGCAGCAACAGTGACGATGGCACCAGAGGCAGCGTATGCTGCACAGCACACGCATGTCATTCTGGCACCAGGTGGGTCATCTCAAACGACGATAACGACTCCATCGTCGGGGACAGTTACCAGTAACTCAGGTAATGGCAGCGGCACATTTGGCACCAATGGTTACGCAAGCAATACGGGTAACCCCCCATCAGGCTCGGGCGGTGGTCTTTCCACCCCTCCATCTCCCGGTACTCCCCCACAAACTACGACAGTGAATTGGCTGGTTTCTCAACCAACTAGTGGACCACCACAACCAAGTTGCTGGTATGACTCTGCTGCCCAGCTTGGTGGCCCTTATGCTCATTCCGTGATTATGGTTTTAGTTTGTCAAGGCATTACCGTACAGGCATGCTTAAATGGTTCATCTGTATGTGCTAATATAGATATGCCCTCTTGTCCATCAGGCAGTGTTCCCGTGGGTGGTGTATTTAAGACCAGTGTAGGATATCAGCTCGGTTGTAAGTTTTCTGGTACTAATCCAACTTCAGGCTATCAGACTAGCTGGACTATAGGCGTACCGGGTGATGGCGGTACTGTCTGTGTGACTGCCTGGCGAGTTGTGTTTCAGGGCCAGACACAGACCCTAACAGATGGCGGTAACTGCTATACCAGTCCACCAATCGTCAACTACAAATACATCTGTGGCGTACAACCAACATATAATATCTCTGCAGAGGTAACTGCACCAGGAGGAAGCCCACTTACAATATACTCACATTTTACACAAAACGGATACAGTTTCACGGTTACTGCGGAGAATTTTCCGCAGTGGTTTCCTGTGTCGTCAGGTACAATGCCAGGTCCAGCAAGTTGTCCTAATAGTACTTGGAACTCTCCTCCGTCAGGTATCAAGGTAACGACAACAGTGGCTGCTGGGTCAGGAGGGGGAATCCTGCCAAATGGGGACATACAGGCATTAGGCGAGCCCATCCACATAGACTATACACCTACTCTTTATGGTGGGCACCTGATATTAAACACGGGCGTGTCATGTGCATCACTTACAACAGATGAGTACTACCATAAGTGGCTGTGGGTTACGGGCGGTGGAAATACTAGTCTACAATACCAGCGGGCAAGCAATGGCAAAATGTACCATCTCATAGATGGAATGTCTGTCCTGCCATACAACGCTAGCATCACTGGTGACGGAACAGCTGATGGGGGACAAGCGTGTCAGGCAACCCTACACATACATGGTCCTACCCCACCAGGCGCACCATACATAGTTCAGGCAGATCCGCAATTTACTTATACATACGGTATTTTACATATTAACCTAGCCACCACTTTTGCTGGATTGGCAGCAGTTTCACAACAGATTACTGGAAGTGGTACGTTCCCCGAGAATGTACCGTGTACAAAGCACGTAGATATAAATGGCCACAAAACGGTGATCCATACAACCTGTCTACAAGATGTGACGCGTACTGACAGCATTACGTTTTCTACCTTACAGGCAGATAGCGTGAGTTCGGTGTTAACGCAAACAACCAATACTCACACAGTTACAATCCACTCGCCCCAGGTAAACCAGAATACGTTCAGTGCTGAAAGACCATACATCAAGTCGCAGAGTTACTGAGATGCGTAAATGTAGCGAGGATGGGCAGTCTTTGGTGGAGTTTGCTATAGTAGCACCCGTCTTCTTCCTGCTCATCTTCGCTATCTTTCAGTTCGGTTGGCAGATGCATGCACAGAATATCACTTACGAGGCTGCCCGTGCTGCTGTGGCGGCAGAGGTACAGGCAAACTGCCAGGGTGGAAACATTGGACTGGCAGCAGCACAGCAGGTATTTAAGAATTCGGGCATATCCCCAAACGCCATCGAAAGTGTATACCCTGGGAGCGTCTGCCAGACCCTAATAAGTACCTATGGGGCTTCATCCCTTCAGGAGGTTCTGGTCACAGTAGTTGCCAAGGCACAGAATATGGCACCCGTGCTGGGACTGCCAACATTTACCGGTCATATTACGGCTGAAGCTACCCTACCCTTGGAGATTAAGTGATAAAGAAGCGCGACGAATCCGGCCAGGCGATAGTAGAACTTGCAATAATACTGCCACTGCTTATTCTGTTGGTCGCTGGCTTTCTACAAATATATATAGATATCCATGCCTCTGATGTGGCATCCCAGGCGGCACGAGCAGCAGCACGGATGATATCCGCAGAGGGGTATGCCGATCAAGGCTTAGTTCAGCAGGTGGTTGAGAGGACATTCAACCACGCCGACGTCAGCATGCAGCCATCCGGGTTCAGCGTAGCAGGGGGTGGTTGTTCAACAGGTGGAACTGAGTACACTATTACAGTTAAGACAACTCCGCCCAATCTGGTTCCATTTATCGGGAACTTTATAAAGAGCACGCTTGACCCTACGATCACAGAGCAGGCAGCAGCGTTTAGCGGCCAGGACTGGCAAAGTGGGCTTCCTGGGCCTACCTCCGTGCAGAGAGGAAGTGCCATACCGTGTTAAATACCGTGTTAAATCGCGATGAGAGGGGACAGACGCTTATTCTCATAGCAATTGTGATGACTGTGCTCATCATGTTTACTGGTTTCATCGTAGATGTATCCATGCTCTATCACGACAAGTCCCAACTTGACGCTGCAACATCCTTGGCTGCATCGTCAGGAGCAGCCAACGCCAACGGTGGCTGTAATACATCAAATGCAATAAGTTCGCTTAAGGTGACGGAGCCTGGCGCTACGGCCAGTGCTTCTCCCAGTGGATCGGGGTGTACTGTGACAGCATCAAAAACTTTCCCGATCTTCTTTAATGGGTTCCTTGGCGGCGCACCAACCATTACGCTACATTCTACTGCCAGTTCGGGCGGGTAGGTTTGTGTCTTCCCCACGCATGTGGGGGTGTCCCGTTCGCTCGGCGTAACGGAGCCTGGCGCTAGTCTTCCCCACGCATGTGGGGGTGTCCCTGAGCAGAGTGCCATCTGATGCTTCAGGGAGGCGTCTTCCCCACGCATGTGGGGGTGTTCCGTCGGGGTCTGTTAACAGGTCCTCGCCAACCTCGTCTTCCCCACGCATGTGGGGGTGTTCCGACATAACAGTTGCCGCCATCTGTTAGGGTTTGGTCTTCCCCACGCATGTGGGGGTGTTCCTCGCTTGGACTATGTATGGAGCGCCTGGTGGGGGTCTTCCCCACGCATGTGGGGGTGTTCCGACATAACAGTTGCCGCCATCTGTTAGGGTTTGGTCTTCCCCACGCATGTGGGGGTGTTCCGTTGGTGTGGTGCCGGTAGCACTGGCAGTGCCAGTCTTCCCCACGCATGTGGGGGTGTTCCGTTGGTGTGGTGCCGGTAGCACTGGCAGTGCCAGTCTTCCCCACGCATGTGAGGGCGAAAAACTTCCGGCTGAGCGCACAGGGCAGGCATATAGGTATGAAATCAGAGCCACGTACATGGTTGACAGCGGATGAAGCAGCGAAACACCTTAAGGTCTCCAAAGCAGCGATCCGCAAGTGGACCAGGTTCGGTAAAATCCCCCATCACATAATCGGTCAGGGTAATAGAACGGTACGGTACGAATTGACCGAATTGGACGAGTGGGCGCTGAGAGGCAGGAATAAGTGATACACCCCCATTGTAAGATTATCTCATGATGTCGGAATCTAATTTGGTACGGCCAGAACTAAGAATTTGGGGAAAGTCCAAGGGATTGAGCTTTCCTTACCCACTTCTTGCCCATCTTGTAGATACGGCGGCTATTGCCTACTCTCTTTTGCGTACACACCTACCGTCTACTGTCGTAAGTGCTCTTGGTATCGACCGCCGCAATGACGAACAGCTTCGCGGCTTTGCATGTCTTGCAGGACTTCATGATACTGGTAAGATTACCCCTGGATTTGAGTCTCAGGACGAGTCATCCAAGGGTATATTGAAGGATGCTGGGTTTGAGTTTCCTGCAGGATCACCACTTCGTCACGACAAGGCCACGCAACTTTCTATTCCTGAGGCGCTCACTGGTATGGGTATCAATACTTCCCTTGGGGGACCACTCGAGGGCACTCTTGGTATAGCCTGTATGCTCGGTGGTCATCACGGAATTTTTCATCGCCTTGACAAATCAGAATTTAATCCGGCCGTTCGCTCTTGTCTACTGTACCAAGAGCAACAGCTTGGTACAGGACTTTGGGAGAAACAACGCATTGCTCATGTTGAGGCGTTGTTTACAGCTACAGGCGCTCCAAGAGCTATTCTTAATTTACACGATCATCAGTTGGTACTTGGTGCCGGAGTAGTCATGATCTCTGATTGGTTGGCCTCGCAGGAAAGTAATATTGGATCTTCTGATGATTGGCCGGTATGGGAAAATGTCAATTGGGTAGACTGGTTTGATAGCAAAGTAGAATCTAGTTCGGATATTATTCAATCTGCCGGACTTAGTGCTCCTACTGTGTCTCGGCAAACTTTTATTGAGATATTTAACAAGACACCACGCCCGTTACAGGATACACTGGAGAAGTTTTTCAAAAATCGGGATAGCAGAGCACCTGGCATATTATTTATTACAGCACCAATGGGGATAGGCAAGACAGAAGCGGCTCTTTTGGCATCCCAATACATGGGGGCACAGGACAGCGGGGTGCTGTTTCTTCTTCCAACAATGGCAACGGCTGATGCCATGTTTGATCGGGTAGTGGATTATGCCGAACAAGTGGTTGAGGGTGAAATGATTAACGTTTCGCTTGTCCATTCAATGGCATCACTAAATAAGAAGTTTGATGATTTGCCGAAGATCTTAAGTGACGATGATACCGTTGTCATGTCTGCACAGTGGCTTCGAGGTCGGCATCGCTCCTTGCTTGCACCTATCGCCGCCGGAACGATTGATCAGCTTCTTGCCGCATCGCTAAAAAGCCGACGGGGATTTTTGCGCTGGCTGGGGTTCTCTGGAAAAACCGTAATTATTGATGAGGCTCACTCCTTTGATGCCTACATGCATGGGCTTTTGTGTACAGCACTCAGATGGCTGGGGCGGTTTGGCGTGCCGGTCATCGTTATGTCTGCTACTTTGCCCAAGAGGATATTGACTGACATGATGAACGCATGGTGCGAGGGAGCAGGTGCCAAGTGTTCAGAGAATGCTAACTTTTACCCTGGGTGGATGTTTATCGACCACAACGGCCCAACAGAACTATGCTCAATTCAGGCTGATCCTGTACACCTCAAAGTTAATACTATTTGTGTTTCTGACTGGGAAAATACGTGGAGAGAGAACGTACAAGAGCGTCTAGCTCCAATTGAGAATGAGGGATGTGCTCTTGTGATTTGCAACACGGTCGGTGATGCTCAGAGTTTGGCTAGATCTCTTGAATCGTGGGCTAAGGACAATGGGGTTGACCTTATTTGTTTGCATGCTCGATTTCGCCAGAATGACCGTCGTAGAATTACGCAAGAGGTGCTGGCAAAATTTGGACATGGTGGACAAGAACGTCCCAGCCGAGCAGTTCTTATTGCCACACAGATTGTTGAGCAGTCGCTGGATGTGGACTTTGATGTTGTCATCAGTTGCCTGGCTCCTGTGGCGGCACTTCTACAACGAGCTGGGCGTGGACATCGGCACCCTGAGAGGAAACGACCACATAACTTGGATAAGCCAACACTTGAGGTGCTTGTTCCCGTTGACTCAAATGGAGATATATCATGTCCAACGCGTTGGGGGTTTGTTTATCCGATAGTATATACAGAACGAACATGGAGGTACGCTTTGAAGAAGGGTGAAGCAACAGAATGGGTTATTCCTGAGGGTGTCCAAGGACTTGTTGATGATATCTACGGGGATCTTGCCGATGTCGAGTCGGATGAGGCACTTTTGGCACAGCTTGATCAAGAGTGGCTGGATGCCAGAGCGAACTCTGATGCCAGAATCCCAGTACCTGACGCAATGGCATCCTTGGCTGATCTTACGGCACCTTTTGATGACGAACTTCTTTTGGCAACCCGTCTTGGACTCTCTTCGACCCAGGTAATATGTGTATGGGATCACCCGTCCGGTCATACCCTTGACAGGGAAGGTCGTATCCCAGTCCCATCGGTTGGAGCTAAGGATGCAATTCGTTCTATCTTGAATGCAGCGGTTCCTGTTAACCAAAAGACAGGTGTTATTCGTTCAATCAAAGCAGCCTCGAATGTGCCAAACGATTGGGCTAATGATCCGTGGCTGAATGGTGCTGCCACTCTTATTCTTAACCCAGATAGCGCTTCTACTGACATTAACGGGTGGCATATTTTTCTTGATCCATTAGTCGGCCTTTGTTGGGAGCGTGTATGATGACACAACAATTTAATCTGATTTCAGAGCAATGGATACCCGTAACCTACTGCGACGGTTCTACAGGTACTGTGGGATGGCGCGATCTTATTGCTAATTCGTCCAACATCATAGACGTATCAACTGATCCTGTCCACATCTACGGGATTGTGCTACGACTGGCTACAGCAATCTTTCTTCGCACGCAAGGGGCACCCTTAGGTAACCCTTCTTCAACTGCGTGGCAGGAGTGGGGCGAGGGTCGGCTTGAAAAAGGCGTAGATGTTGAAGCGCTGGATGAGTACTTGGAGAAGTGGAGTGACCGGTTTTGGTTGATTGATGATACGCACCCGTTTCTTCAAGATCCGGCAATCGCCACCGAATGCACTGAACGAACATCAACCAATAAATTATTTTTTGATGTGGCATCGGGGAATAATCCCCTCTGGTGGACAAAGATTGCTGATGATTACGCAGGTGCTGTTCCCTTTGCAAGGGCAGCCATGGCACTTCTTGGACAGTGGGGTTATGCTGCTGGTGGTAGGTGTACTACCCGCAATGGTATAGCGAACAGCAAGCAGGCCCCGGAGCGTCAATTCAGCCAGTTTATACCTCGCGGATACACCTTGCTCGAGACTCTTTTGATGTGTTGTACGCCAGCGGACGGTGACAGCGATCTTGCCATTAAGGATGCTCCAATATGGGAGCTTGAACCGTCGGATGTGCCAGTTCTTGGACAGTTAGGTCGTTTAACTGCCTCGACACGCGGACTCTTGCTATTTGCTAACTCAAAAAACGAAATTGAGTTGGTGGTGAGCACATGGAGCAAGTGGACCACTTCTAAGGAATACAAAGATAAGAAGAATGAAGAATTTTGGAATGCCGATGTCTTTATGGCTAAGCAGGTAACAGGTAAAAAAGTAAACCCATTCAAACTGTCCATATCCTCTGTAGCTTGGCGAGACTTTCCATCAATCATGGCAAGCCAAACAGATGATGGTACCTCGTACATTTCTCCTACAGCACTTGATCCGGCACGTAACCCCCTTGGCAAAACGGATGTTTTTTTTAGATCGGGCGTGACCGTCTTGACGCATTTCGCCGACAAGAGTAAGGACATAGGTTGGAGTCGTAGCGAACTCCCTGGAGTCCTGGCTGCCGGGCCAGCAAAAGATCCAGCTGCTTTCTTTCGGATATCTCAATTCTGCAAGATTGTCGACAAGATTGTCTTTTCGGTAAAAAGGTCTGTCGTTCGGAAAGCAGAATCAAAGAAAGACTACCAGGACTTTGTGATGCCCGATGGCGAAATGTTTGTCCAGCAATTATGGCTTGATGCCGAGGACAAGTTTCGTGCAGTTCTACATGGCGAGCCGTGGGAAGAAGCATCTCGTTGGCTGATACGGAGATATACTAAGCGTTTCGACGAGGCAGTTGCAGGGGTTGAGGTACCACAGCGCTTGGCTGCGACATTCCGAACCCGTCAGCTCCTTATTAGGCAGTTTAAGAAAATTACCAAGGATTTTGGATTAGACGAAAGCGAGGTTGTATTATGACTGATCAATTGCAAAATAGCAAAAAAGAGGCGTTAGAACACTCTGATTCTAGCGGCGGAGATACTGCCAGGTATGGGCCTCCCCAATGGGCGATAGAGCTAGTCAATCAGTTAGAACGGTGGAAGACAAGTTCAGGGATAATGGCCGATTTACGTCGTGGTCGAGGAAAAAAGCCTATCGACTGTGTATCAATGCATCGATGGGTAAGTCGCTTTGTGTCGGATGAGCAGGTTGGATCAGGAAAAGAGTGGGCAGTGTATACCGTAGCCTCTCAGTTTGCTCTACACCCTAATCTCAAGTCGTGTAATAGTTCCTTGGGTATATCCCTCAATCAACTTGTTCGAGGAGGATCGTTCTCTGAACAACAAATTGAATCTCGTTTAATTCGCTTGACTCAGTCACGTACCAGTGCTGAGCTCTGTCGTCGCATCCCTGGAGTGCTTGCCCTTATCGCCAGCGGAGGAGCATCGCTCTCATGGTCATGGCTTGCCTGGAACATCAACGGATGGGACTTTCGTTCTTCCTTGGTTGCAAGACAATGGTTACGAGATTTTTATTGGCAAAATCAAATTGTTTTTGAAGTAGAAGTTCCCCACGCACGTGGGGGTGTTTCGTAGATAAAGGAGACAACTAATGTTTATAGATATACATATTATTCAAACTGTTCCGTTCAGCAACCTGAATCGAGACGAGAATGGCACACCCAAGACCGTAGTCTACGGTGATGCTCTTCGAGCACGGGTATCCAGCCAGTCTTGGAAACGCGCAGCGCGCCTATTGCTAGAGCAGGATGGAGGTATTGGGCGGACATACCGCACCCGTTATCCAGATAGGCGCTTGTCAGAGATTCTTGTTAAGGATCATGGCATTGAGACAGAGAAAGCCGAGCAGATTGCGTCTGGTGTCTTTAAGCTGCTTACTGGCAAAGCAACCAAGGATCAGCCGGATGGTAAGAAGGACGTTGTAGGTTGGTATAGCGATTTTGAACTGAGAGAACTTGCTAAAGTAGCTAAGGAGCATATTGACGACCTTACCAACCTGACGGGTAAAACTGTCAGTAATGATCTTCAGAAAACGCTCACCGATGTCGTTAGTACCAAGCGTCCTACTACTGTTGCTCTCTTTGGACGGATGCTGGCAGATAACACAGCAGTCAATGTCGATGCTGCCATGCAGGTGGCACATGCGTTCTCGGTAGATGAAATTGATATTGAGGACGACTTCTTTATAGCAACCGAGGATCTGAATAAGCCCGAGGATGGAATGGGTGGAGCTCACATGAATCACGCGGAGTTTGTCTGTGCTACATTCTATCGCTATGCTACCCTTGATTTTAGTGAGCTAGTAATAAATTGCAACAATGACGATCATGCAGCAACCGATCTCGCCAGAGCTGGGTTGCTGGCGTTTTGTCTCTCGCTCCCATCAGGCAAGAACAATGTTACTGCTCCGCACAATCTACCAGATATTGTGAGCGTTGCTGTTCGTGGTGATCGACCTGTCTCTTATGCTGCTGCATTTGAGTCCCCAGTCAAGGCTTCAAGAGAAGGAGGCTATGTCCTCCCTGCGGTCAATGTGCCACCTGCATGGCAGCATCGACATTGACTGCTGTGTTATCTGCCAGCATCC
>JAKBSX010000343.1 GCA_021844725.1 Actinomycetes bacterium
CAGGCGGCTTGCCGGAGACCGATCGCTAATTGCCTTTTCGACCGCACAAAGAGCGTTTTTGCTGATTGATCTAGGAAAATCTGATCTTGCACAAGACTTAGTGGCTGAGATTCTTCGCGAATATCGAAGATTCGTTCCGAGTGAACTTGCAGCGTGGCTTTATGGTGCTCAGGCAGAGGCTGCGGCGGCCAATGGAAACGCCGATCAGTGCAAGAAGGCTCTTGATTTAGGGCGCGTTAGGCTAGGCGAAGCAGGTCCAAGCGGGCAATGCCCTTATGTGGTATTGGATGAACTGCACTTTGACCGATGGGCTGGAAGCTGTCTTGCTAAAATTGGTGACGCAGACGCCATAAAAGGCCTTGAAAGGGCAAGGAGTGAGATTCATCCCGATTTCGCGAGAGCTTTCGTTGGCGTACTCGTTGATCTCACCCAAGCTTATGTCGCAAGGGGTGAGTTTGACGGGGCCGAAGAGGTCTTCAAACATGCATTTCGCACTGCGGAGTCAATTGGATCTGAAAGGCAGCGCCATCGGTTAGAGAAACTAAGCGAACAGTGGCCGCCGAGGCCACTGTTGGGCGAGTTTAAACGGCAAAGACGTCGGTTAAAATAAACTCGCGGCAGCCATTGACGCTACGGCAAACAACCCAATCAGTGTTGGAGAGTCGTGGATCTCTTTAGCCGAGATCAGCTTCTTCACCTCGTCAAAAGAGAACCAGCCGATCCGCTCCACTTCTGTGGGGTCCGTGGGTTCACCTACCCACATCGCATCTGTGGCAATAAAGAGTTCGTGGAGAGTATCTGCTATCCCAATGCATGGTTGGTAGTCGAGTAACGGCTCTAGTCCTAAAGGCCTAAATCCCGTTTCTTCCTCTACTTCTCGAACCGCTGCATCGATTGAGCGCTCTCGATCCTCGACGATACCGCAAGGAATTTCCCAGCCCCAGGTGGTATTGATAAATCGGTGGTGGCGTACCAGTAAAATCCGACCATCTTTGTTCGGGACTACGACACCTACCACTCGTTGCATACGAACAACATGGTGTTCGAATCGAGTTCCGTCGGGAGACTGAACATCGACAAGGTCGAGATTTACCCACTGGTTCTCATAGACGCGCCGGACACCGAAGACTTCCCACTCAGCCTTGGTACTTTGCTCTTCATGGTCCTTACTATTCGTCATTTCAACATTCTTGCACAGTACTCCAGCCCTTAATGACATCCGAGTCGATTTATATGCCTCATAAAGCACGCGCATTGGCTGACAAACGGCTTCCAGCTCTGCAAGATTCGAGGTTTCTGCTTTCAACAGAAGAGGAACCCCTGCTTTGAGGCGATAGCAGCCAGCGGGGCGACTTCGTCACCCGCTGGCTGCATATGTCAGTTGCGTGGGTGCGTGTGAGAACTTTCTTTACGTGTTCTAGTGAGACCTGGTCAGATAATCCTACGACTTTAGGGTGAGCCCCAGAACCAGCCCAGCGCTGAGTTTTTGCCTTGCATGACGACATAAATCCAGTTCAGGGACCTCTGCGTCGTTAGAGCTATAAGCGTGCCTCAGTGATGCCGCCAACCTCTAGATAACTTTTCAATTAGGTCATTTCGCGACAAAACTCGTTCGGCCAACTCCCACCTGCTCGCATCTCCAACACCGATATCTTCATCTCGCAAAGGAAAGGCTTTTGGAACCTCATCACGCAAGTGAATATATTTATCAAGTTGTTGCGCAATCGTAGCCTCGTCTTCTATCCACTCATCCTCTATGCTGCTCGGAAGGCCACCGAAGATATCGAACTTGTCCTTAAAACGCGCCGAGATAGCGTTGAATACCCGCTCATCCTGGGTAGCTTGATACACGAGATTTGCCATATCGACTTCACGGCGGACCTGGCCAAAACGCTTAATTCGACCAAGTCTTTGTTCCAACCGTGCAGGGTTCCAAGGCAGATCAATATTTATCAGGGTTCCCAAGGTCTGCAGATTAAGGCCTTCACTTGCCGCATCTGTAGCAATCATCAACCGAACCTCGCGAGTCTTGACCAGCTTTTTTAGGTCATCTCTTTCAAGTGCAGCAAACTTGTCATCTCGAAATATTCCAGATCTACCCAGTCCCGCATAAACTCCTATCGGTTCGCTCGGCATCTCCTGAGATAGCTCATTGGCGATCCAGTAAGCGGTGTCATAATACTGGCTAAATATGATACAGCCAAGTTCCAGCCAGGTTTTACCCTCGGATTTGAAGTCAGAAAGAAAATACTTTACCGCGTTTAGTTTTGGATCAGCGGAAGCACTTTTGAAAAGTTCGGAACTAATCAGTTCGAGTTTCTGTTGCTCTTCCCCGGAAAGTTTCCCTTCAGCTAGATCCTCAAAATCACTCCAGTCTGCTTCAGAACTCGCACTCACTCCACCCTTTGCCAACAAACGTTCTGCGGAAGCACGACCAGCTGCAAAACTCGAACATATCCGCTGCAAGAAGAACGTTTTACCTATGCCTCGTTGTCCGGTTCTTGAAGCATAGATTTTAGTAAATTCCTCAGCAGCTTCGTAGGCTACCCGAAAAGGATGGTTAGTAATTAGCCCAGATCCAGCAACGTCAAGCTCCCCATAGTTGCCCCCCTGTCTACTCGGATGCAGCGCTACGGCTACCTTATCGAGCAGACCTTTATTTTCAAGATCCTCTCGACGGCGAAGAATAACATGGCGAGTCAAAGGGTTATTTTTCGTAAAATACTTAGATTTTGCCTGCTCCTGGAGCAAGTCTTTGGTAAAGGAATCGAGATCTACATAAGCTTTCGGCGACAATCGAATTTCGCCTGATACGTTCATCAGCTCGCGTACCTGAGACGCTACCAAATCTACGACTCCAGAGGGAAGTGGATTTCGCAATAGTTCCCAAACCCTTTCACCGCTTCCTGGCACCTCAGAACCCCGTAGATAAGGAAGGACTTCCTCTGGTGAGTGCCATCGGCTGAATGGCCTTGTTCCTAGAACAAACGGGGCATCCTGGGTTAATATCTCCAGGAGGTCCCATAACTCCTCGACGGCAATCTGGATTGGAGTGGCTGTGCCGAGCAGAATATTTTTCGCCTTTTGAGCCACTACCATCATGAACTGAAGCAAGTTATTGGGAGTCCTGGAATTTCCCAGATAACCTCCGCTATGCCGTGCCTTGTGAGCTTCGTCAAGTATGACAGTGCCGAACGGCAGAGACTCAAGAATGGCCCGCTCCACGCTCGTATGGTTATTAATTAGGCCTGTAGAAACAATGGCGATTTTATAAGGACAGACACCAACTGCTTCGGCTCCATTGGTGCGAATTATGTGGCCACTCGAATCAAGCCACGACTTTTTCGTACTCAGCCATACGGCCGAGGGTACTCCAAGCAAATCTTTCATCTCTACTTGCCATTGCAAGGTCAGTGCAGCAGGAGCGAGAATGAGAACAGGGCCATCGTCCAATAAGGCGGTAAGAACGCCTGCGGCTGCCAGCGATAGAGTTTTGCCGAGGCCAACCTCGTCGGCAAGCAAAAGACGTGCCTTTCCATAGATCGATCGGTGACGCAGTACATCTAAAACAAAGGAACGCTGCCAGGGCTGAAGCTGTTGCCCAGCGCGGTAAATTGGTGATTCTGCAAAGGTGGCGGCTGGTACTTCAATTTCTTCGAGCTTTTCAAACGATGCTTCGACTCTCTTGCCGATCCTATTGATCTCTTCCACAATTGCATCGGGAAGCAGATGGGCATTGGGCCATAATGCGCTGAACTCTTCTTCCACCCAGGCCACGCTTTTAGGGGAAGCATCCTCCCAGATCAGTTCGTAGTTTGAGAGAAAGGCCCTTCGAGTCTCATTAGCCGAACCAATGAAGCTCGTCTTCGAGCCATCGTAGTAGGTGATTACCCCCGCCTTACCATGCAAAAATAGCTGGTCACGAGGGACAACCCGGATTTCGACTTTGCCCTCACGGAGCAACTCATATAGTTGGCGGTACCTAGGTGCCAACAATACAATTGAGGAAGCATCAACTGCCTCGAAGAAACTAGCCTTTAGCGCGGCCTCGCGAGCCGACTTAGACACAAGAATGTCCTGAGGATCAAGTTCGCTATTGCATAGAATCTTGATTTCCTCAATACTTTCAACTACCTCGTCGAGTAACTCAAAAATAGAGCTCGCAAAGTAACCAGCGATTCGCCAATAAGATTTCGCACCTTTTAGCTTTTCAGCTAGAAATGCTCTATCCAGAGGCTCCCGTCTCGAGGAATATCTACGCAATTCCGACATTTAGCCAAACCTCTGGTTTGACACCAAGGTGGCAAGAATCCTTGCCGTCCGTCCCTCTGCTTCATTTTTTGATGAACGCTTTACAGCAAGATAAGAAATAAGTCGCTGAATCTGATCTCGTCGATTAAAGTAATCCGGGATGCTAAGGCTAAGGTGTCTGAGTACTACATCCCCGTCCAGTTCCTCCTGGAGTTCTGCAATTGCCTGGAGAATACCTGTCAAGGTCACACTGCCAGCTATTCCGGTTCGTTTCAGCTCTTTGGCAGATTTACAGATGGCGGGATATGCCGCAGCACTTCGGGTACTTACCAAGTACGCAGTAATAAACGGACAGGAAATGGAAAGAGAAGCCTTGGCCCCA
>JAKBSX010000344.1 GCA_021844725.1 Actinomycetes bacterium
GACGATGAGGCAACAGGGGCAAGGATCGTTGCCAAAGCCGTCGAAGAGCCATTGAAGCAGATTGCAGTGAATGCCGGTCTGGAGGGCGGAGTTGTAGTAGAAAGAGTCAAGGGATTGTCAAATCCATCTGAAGGACTCAACGCTGCAACTGGCGTTTACGAAAACCTGGTTGATGCCGGTGTTATCGACGCAGTGAAGGTTACCCGCTCGGCGCTTCAGAACGCAGCTTCGATTGCAGCTCTTTTCCTTACAACCGAAGCAGTGGTAGTGGAAAAGCCAGAGGAGAAGCCTCCGGTTGCGCCTGCTCACGGCATGGACGATTTCTAAAGTAAGTAATTGATCGGATGTCAAATTGGGAGGGGCTCATGCCTCTCCCAATTGCATTAATGCCACAACACGGTTTGGCTAGACTAACTCTTCTCCATGTGTGCCCGATGATTACAAATAACGTCCTTTAGCTGGTTGATGAATCGATCCGCCAATTGCGAAAGAGATGCTGCCGGAATTCGATTTAGGCTGACTGATTCTAAAGTGCAGGAGAAAGGCCAACTATTGCCGGATGCCGCAAATGGCACCCATGAACTGGCATCATCTGGATTTTGCTCATGATCTGTACGAGATTGGCGCATGGCGGATGAAAATTAGGCACTCGCCCTTTCAATGTCGATGTTCCTTAGGCATTGCTTTTGATCTAACTCTGTCGAACTGTTTGTGTTGCGGCGGTTTAGTTCCCTACCGGTACGCCCCCTGAATAATAGGTGCTTAGGACGTTTCCCTTTGTAATCGGCAATAAGAGGTACGATGGATAGTCTTCATTGTGGAAGACAGTAACTCTTGATATAGCAGTCCTGGTCAAGCTTCCAGTTCCAATTCTCTCAAGTGGAGTCTTAGGTTGGCTGTCGGCACTACTGATCTTCAATCCAACTTTTGAGCCCGCTCGGAAGAGGTTGGCTGTAGGAACTATCTTTATGTCAAATTCGTATATCTTTTTTGGTGTCAATGGCTGGTTATGGGAGTGAGTGTGGACGGGCTCCCAAGGTGTTGTCTTTTCTAAATCCAGTTCTTGATGAGAGCCCTTTAGCCAACCTTTAGTTAGGATTCGTTCATTACCCTCGGAGTCAATTTCAAGGAGCGAGACGATCCAATTAATGTCGGTGCTTGTCGTTGCGGCGAAGAGCTTGAGGCGAATTGGGCCTACTATTTCGGTTTCTTCCACAAAAGCCGGGCTTTCATATCTGAGCGATCCACGCATCCATGGTGAGTCCTCGAATGAGTCACTTCCTTCGTAAGGCCAATGCTCGTGCTCAACCAGCACACCATTTTCATGAAGATAGAAGGGGGTGAATTTTGTTTCAGGGTATGGCTATTCGTCGCCGCCCTTCCATTGCCCTGCGTTCATTACGAATGACTTGACTAACGGCTCGTTCATGATGTCGGTGCCAATTCCTTTAAGCCAGTAGTCGAACCATCTGACTGCCTCGTGCTGGAGTTGGCCTAAAGGGCGATCCAGATAAATTGGAGGACCAACGAACATCTTCTTTGGACCGAGAAGATGTTCCCAGCTTCTGAATGCAGCAGGTAGGTGGATACCGTATGAAACCCAGTTAAGGACTGCCTTTCAGTCCAACTAAGAGATCGAGTAAAGTTGAAATTAGTAGAGCTATCGTTGTATACGAGGCATTTTAGAGGAAAGCTGGGCACGGAACTTTTGGTAGCCCGTACCTTTGAAACCAATAAAGCGGTTAACAGGTAGGCTTGTTATGTCGGTTATTAGCTGCGAGGAAGCGTTTTTGATCGATGTAAGGAGATATATGGATCCGCCATTTATATCTCAACTTTCTCGGCATCGCGAATCTGCAGTCCGTGCTAGTCGGGTTTATGGGCCATTTCTGAAAGTTAGCCTGTTATAGCGCAACATCATGGAGACGGCGAAAACACTAATATTGCCGGAGATAAAGCTATATGAGATTTCAAATAAGGGACTGATCAGTGACTAATAACGTAAATAATTCTGAAGAGATATTGCCAGGAGTTCCTTCAGAGGGATTGTCCGTACTGCACCTGTTCTATCATTTGGACAAAAATGTCAATCGGGGCTTTGTGCTGAAGGCTCTCAATGACATAACTAATGATGGGTATCAGGTAGTCACAGCGGCGATCTTAGGACATAAAGCGGACATCGCAATTATGGTATTAGGACCTGATCTCGTCAGATTGCGCCAACTGCAAAGCGAGCTTGCGGTTGCTGAGCTGAAGATTTCAGATTCATATCTTTCAATAACTGAAGTATCTGAGTATGCTAAGAACCTCACCCCTGAGCGAAGGAATCCAAGACTGTATCCTAAGCTTCCTCCAGCGGGCAAACGGGCCTTCTGTTTTTACCCGATGTCAAAAAAGCGTGATGTCGGAGCCAACTGGTACACTCAGAACTATCAAGACCGGGAGTCCATGATGGCGGAACATGGAGTATCGGGTAGGAAGTTCTCCGGTCGGGTGTTGCAGTTGATAACTGGGTCTACCGGATTGGACGCATTTGAATGGGGTGTAACCCTCTTTGCTCAAAGGATCGACGATATCAAAGACGTGGTATATACGCTGCGCTTTGACCAGGCTTCGGCAATCTATGCCGAATTTGGGCCGTTTTATGTGGGTGTGGTTGATGAGCCAAAAGTGCTGTTGGAGCTAAGCTGAAATTTTATTGACGGTTAATCTGAGCCAGCTAAATTCTTTCCCTTCTAAATTGGTAACGGTGAGTTCAATTTCAAATAAGAGTTACAACAGCCTCACAATGAATGTGACGCCTTCTCTCCTTGACGACGAGGAATTTATAGCTCTGTCCGAGCGGCTGAGAGAACTGGGTTCGGTAGTTGTGGCATTTTCAGGGGGCGTGGATTCGGCCTTTCTGCTGTATGTGGCCAGAAACCTGCTTGGTAATGAAAATGTGGTGGCGGTAACTTCCGTCTCGCCTTCATTGAGTAGCGGCGAGGAAGAGCACTGCTCGAAACTGGCTGATCTTTGGGATGTCAAATTTGAGCGGGTCTATAGTGCTGAGATGGATAACCCTTTGTATCTGGCTAATAACAGGGACAGGTGCTACTGGTGCAAGGTTGAGCTGATGGATGCAATCATGCCTATCATGACTGTCACTTCAACTACGGTGGTTCTTGGCGTCAATGCTGATGATTTGGGTGAATATCGCCCAGGCCAGAAGGCGGCAATGGAAGCAGGAGCAGTATTTCCCCTTGCGGAAGCTGGTTATTCCAAAACAAAGATAAGAGAGCACTCTCGTTTACTTGGCCTTCCCACCTGGAACAGGCCCCAGGCGGCCTGCCTATCTTCGAGGATTCCGTATGGCACCAAAGTTTCACTGGTGGTTCTAAATCGGTTGGATAAGGCAGAGGCTGCACTGCGGGACCTTGGCTTCAGCCAGCTAAGGGTTCGACACTATGACTCGGTCGCCAGGATCGAACTACCACTAGAGGACCTCGAGAGGGCTGTCACCTGTAGAGGCCAAATAGTAGAGGCTATAAAAAGTGCGGGATATAAGTATGTGACTTTGGACCTAGAGGGCTTTAGGTCTGGTAATTTGAATTTATAGATTCACTATAGGGCATTGGGTGTCTAATTTTAAATTCGACTTGAATCGCTTGAGCTTTGGAGGAAGAATGGCAACTCAAAGAGTAAAGCTCATATACCCTGACTCACTGATCACTAGGCCAGTGTTATCTGAAGTTGCTATAAAGTATGGGGTATTGGCAAATATCAGGCGTGCTGCGGTCGACGAAGATAATGGCTGGATAATTTGCGAGCTAGAAGGGGATTCCGCCGCAATTGAGCAATCAATGTCTTGGATGGAATCATTAGGTGTAGATGTAGAAGGTCTTGGCGACGTAGTCGAGAGCTAGCTTTGCCTGTGTTGAGCGCTTTGCTGTGTCCAAACTTGTCGATTGGGCTTTATCTTAGGTAGTGGGTATGGAAGTAGTTGTAAATAATGCCATGCAGGTGGGTTACAGGTACCTACGGACCCGGCCTATGGCAGATTTGAGCGACCTGGAGGAGAAATACCAGTTTTTCCCGGAACTTACTCCCAAGGAAATGTTAGAGCTGGGTGTGTTTGGTGGAAAATACTTTAATGACGTGGTTGAAACAGACGAATATCCCAAAGAGTGGTGGGTCAACGCCAAATTGGTAGGGGTTGGAATGCCGGCAGATCCTTCGCTGAATTTCTTTGGAGTGGATGCTTCGATCTCTCTAAGAGAATGGGAAGAAAAAGGCTGGGTGTCTGATCAAGATCCGCGAGGATGGTTTGAGTGGTATGCCAGGACATTCGCGGGACGCAGATCCGAAGATGATGAGCGACAAATTAGAAGACACCGCCAGTTTAGACGGCATATTACCCAGCTTGTAAAGTATTGCCCCAAAGGGGATTTTACCTGTAGACCCAGGCAGCGCCAGGCGTTGCTGCATTGGGCCTATGATTCCCGTCGATATTGAGCTAATTTCAGTTTGGTTGAGCTGGTGCCGAAGCTGCAGTGCAGTACATGCATCGTGATGCAGCAGCAGGGATACTTGATAAACATTCTGGACATTCTCTCATAGGAATTGTAGCGAAATAAGTA
>JAKBSX010000345.1 GCA_021844725.1 Actinomycetes bacterium
ACTAACAATCCTACAAATCCTAGGTCACGTAGAGATAGCCCGAACCGGGTATCGAACAAAATCCCCAAATACGAATAAGTGCCAAGTCTAGCTGCTTGAAGGGTAAAGGTCGCCAAGAAGGCATAAACGATGGGAGGGCTTTGCCACGGTAGTAGCAACGAATATGTCTGGAATGAGGCGGTGGGCCGATTGGGAACTATCATTTGGAACAATAATATTACTAGCCCGCTGGCGAGTAGCCCCAGCAACAGAAATGTGTTACGCCATCCAATCAATGAAGCGATGAAGGTGCCCACAGGAACACCGATGACCTGCCCTAGCGCGTAAACCGACGCACTGAAGGAGATTATTTTCCCCTTTATCCTATCTGGAGCACGTTCAGCCAAATAGGCCCAACTCGACGGACCGGCGATCGCCCCACCCAAACCAGTGACGGCTCTAGCACAGACCAACAAAGCAAAATTAGGGGCTATCGGAGAGGCGAGAGTGCCTATGGCGAAAATTGCTACTCCAACACAGATCATAGCTCTTCGGGAGGTCTTGTCGGAGACGTTACCCAGAACTGGTCCCATAATGGCGTAGACGAAAACATAGGCGACGACTACAAGACTACTGGTGCCGGTGTCGACCTTAAAATCCTGTGCAATAGTTGGCAAAAGTGGGCTGAAGAGATACATTTCGATTCCCATGAGGAAAAAAAGCCCATAGATAGGAGCGAATTCCCGGCCAACAAGGCGTATTGGACTGTTCTCTTCAGAACCTGGTGTTGACTCAACAAAGAATTTAGGCAAATTTACCAACCGATGAATTACGAGGTGAATTTCACGGCGACGCACTGAGCAATACGATTTTTATTTGTGGACAAAGTTGTGACGTTGCATTCCGTAAGGAACTGTTCAAACCCGTGGTGGCTGAAGGACTGTGAAACAAATCCTCCGGCACCACAAAACTTGACACCACCAAACGGAGCAGGTTCAGTACCCAACATGCCTATTCCACAAGCAGTGTAATAATTTCTCCTGATCTCTGTAGTCCAAGGGTCGGCATTGAAGACAGAAAGTACTCCATAGCCGCCACGTTCCTTCAGTATGTTAAGGATGGAGCGGGGCTTAGAAAGGTTTCCAATCAGGTTGAATGGAATCACATATAGCGTTGAGTTTCCGTCGATGTGGGAACTCCATTGGGCGGGGTTGTTAATATCTGCTACAATTGACCTAGCTGAACCCCTGAGACCTTCGTTGGCTATTCGGCGATTTAAAGTTTTAATAGCCTTTTCATTGATGTCCACACCAAGGTATCTAATCTCCAGCAACTTAGCTATCTCCAAAGCACGGCCGTCATAACACCCGAACTCTACGAGAGTGTCACATCTTTGTTCCCGCGCTATCTGCAAGATGACCAGAGACTCTAATTGAAGAAACGACAACAAGTCATCAGGAAAATTTGCTGCTTGCATAATAGCCGAAGAATTGCAACCACGGTAAAAATCCCCACTTGTAATAACCGATGAATTCTTAATACTATTGGCATTAACGTCAGATGACATTATAACTCCTATAATATTTTAGCAGCATGTCAACAGAAGGACCGGATTGTGAATCCAGGAGTAAAAATGCCAAGCTTGTTGTTTTCAGGTGGAGCAATTTTGATTTGAGGTCTAAATGCGGCGTTGCGAAATCCGGTTCTCGATATTGGCGCGCACCGCAGGCCAGTCGTCTTCAATCACAGAAAAGACAACCGTCGTTCTCCAGGACCCATCCCGTCGACGAGCGTGCTTACGCAGATGCCCTTCTTCGGTCGCTCCAAGTGCAAGGATCGCTCGTTGGGACCGCACGTTTAAATTGTCGACATTGAATTCGGTGCGGGTGGCTCCTAAGGTGCCAAAGATATGATCAAGCAACAACAACTTAGACTCGAGGTTTATCACCGAGCCACGGACGACTTCTGAAATCCAGGTATATCCCACGGTGACCCGACGATGGGTCTTGTCCATGTTGTAGATCGAGGTCGTCCCAATAATGTGGCCGTTGCGAGCATCGAGCTGAGTCAACACCTGTCGTCCGGAACAAAGGGCATTTTCCACGGATTCCCTATTTGGTGGCTTGGATTCGATCCCATACGGGAAGAACTTCATCGTATCGGGGTCGTCGTGGGCCAGAGCTAGACCTTGGATATCGGCCATGACCGTGGGGCGGAGCATCACAAAACGTCCACAAAGTGATGGAGGATTTTTCCAGTTGTCGAGTTGCATACTATTCTTGTCCGTTAACAGAGGCCTTAATATTGGCCACTGCGGTCTTAATATTCCGCGTAGCTTGATAAAGAGACGACGAATACAAAAGGGAACCGCGTGTCACATAACCAATCCCATAGACTCGGGAAACCTTGCTATCCGGGCGCTTGATTCTTCCAGATCGTCTATCTACGCAAATCCCGCCATAGAGTTCTTCCAGAGCGGCACCAGAGGTGATAAGCATTTTTTCGAAATCTACTTGTCCAGCATTAGTCAGCCGCCCTGTTGCATCTATGATAACTTCATACCTTTCCTTCTTTGCGGCGCTGGAAATTCGGAATGCCCCTCCTCTCCGCTCGACCGTACCATTCCGAACCTCTAGCTGGCCTGTCGACATTGCATTACGAAGTTTGTGAGCAACCGATAATGGGATAGGTGCTGTCACTGCTTGAAGGAATCGGTAGTAACGGTCGTAAAAAAGCATTCGATCTTGATCACTGAAGCCATGCCAATAAACCGGAAGATCACGATTGGCGATAGAAATCGATAGGTTTTGAATGCGTCGATGACTTTCTATGGCGGGAACTGGATCGAAGAGGTTACTCGCTCCCCGGCGTAACTTGGTCACATACCCGCTCAGATCGGTCAAGGAAACATTATAGGCGGCCAATTCGGCTATAAATTTCAATTCCAATTCTTTTAAGGTTGCCCCAGTGTGATCCGTGCGTTCTGGCTGAGTGAGAGGTAAGTCCTCTTCGAATTCCGCCCTGATATCCGGGATAATTCCTGATCTGGAAAACATGGAAACCCGAAGAGAGGTATTGGATTCAAGTAGAGCAAGCACGCAGTCGATGGCCGTGAGTCCTGTTCCGACGACCGCAACATGGCTTACCCCACGAACTGCAGTGCAAAGTTCACGAAGGGGATAGGGGTTGAGCATTTCTCCCGAAAATCGTGTGAAAGGCCGCTGTGGGCCGTGGCCAGTACAAAGGACAAGGTAGTCAACTTCTAACTTCTGGGAGGGTAAGCTGATCTGTACTGTATTGCCGGTTTCTTCGACCCGTTCGACGAACTCATTAATATTTTTGAACACTCCACCGGAATCCACCCATAAATTCTCGATGGCATTGAGTCGCTGTTCAACATACTTACCAAAGGTTGCTCGGGTGAAATACTGTTGTTCCACGGCTTGGCTGATCTCCTTCGGATTCTGCTCTATCCATCGCAAAAAATCAGGCTGATCGTCGAAAAGGAGAGACATGTGTTTTGCTTGGCGGTTTACCAGTGCACAGTCCATATCTTCAAGATAGACGGTGCCACGACCCCATTGTGAACCTCCATCGATCAAAACCACTTGGGGAAGGTCATGCTTGAATTGTCTAAATAATTCATACAATAGTGCCGTTCCTGACGCACCTGCACCGATAACTCCTATCTTAGGATCTAATTCCGACTTCATTCCCATCCCTTTCGTAAATTAATAATGTCTGGTGACCTTAAAATTTAGCTGAATGAATAGATAGTCAACCATGTGCCGAAGCTCCTCAGTTTCAATTGCCGTTGCCCTTTTCGATTCAAAGAATTCTGTCACTTTGTTGATTTTGTTCAGTAGTTCCTCAATAGAAAAGTTTCGGGGGTCCGATAATTCAATAAGCGTAAGGCGAAACCTCTTCCCGACTTCGGTGAGGGGCCTATTGAAGATACTCTGGGCGTCCGATAACGGTATCTGGAGAGGAATACGATCCTCCAAAAAACCCTTGTCAAAATCAATCTCTGAATATTCTGGGCAAGATGCCATAAGTGAAGCCCGCAAGATATTGACAGGAAATTTTCCGGCGATATCTCTCGCCCAAATGACGTTGTTCTTGCTCGATGACATCTTGCGATGGTTTAATGTGAGGAAACGATTGGCCTTCAAAGCAATCGGAATTACGTTTGGAAGGTTCATTATTTTAGCCAACAGTAAAAATAGAACGCAGTAATAGTAACTGTTGTCTACCCCAAAGTAGTAACTCACACGTATGTTACGGTTGATTTGGAGCGCCCGTCGGATGTCTTGTATAGTTCCGTTCGGTTCGACTTCGAGCAACCTTCCCAATGAATATATATGAGCGAAGAATATTTCCACCCAAGGATTAATTACTCGGCCATCAGAAATCTTGAATCCATAGTCGCTACGTAACGTAAGCACCACATAATGTTCGGATAGCTTTGTAAGCATCCTGGTGATGAACCTATTATCAATTGCAATATTTCTATATTGTTCCCGGATCCATTCGATGTCATTTCGATTGATAGATATTGCATTTGGCACTCCATCCGAATCTTGTTGAGTGAATGTAGTGGCACCTGTCAATTCCTCTATTGGGGTAGACAACAGT
>JAKBSX010000346.1 GCA_021844725.1 Actinomycetes bacterium
GGTCCAAAAAGATTTTTTCTGCCCCCCCGGATAAGGGGAGAATAAAATAGTAAATAATGCCATATATTTGCTTAAAAGTCAATGTATCAGTTTTGCCCGGGTGGGCGTCATATTTTAGGGATCGTTCTGTCTAGCGGATCTTTATGGACAATTTGGTCGAGGTTGTATGCAGGTCCGAAAAGCAACCGAAAAATGAGGGGAAGACCCGATTTGGGAAGTATAAAGTGGCACTCGAAATTAGTGAAGCATAACCTGGCACTTGTGCCATTTTATGGTCCCAACCACATGATTGTGCCAACAACCTTCACAGTCTAATCCACGCTGTGCAGGTTGGACAGACCGTCCTTCATTTTGTCTAAAATCTACCCTCATCCTCCAAACCCTCGTTCTTGGAGACCCTATATGCAATACAAGATGCTATGAATAGAAAAACTTCACAAGCCTTAGCGTCCATTAACGATTCTGGGCTTTTCGAGTGTATGGCGAGTGATATCTTGCGAGAAGATAATTCGCTCTATCGCTCAATGGGCCATACAGGTGTGAATGCCGACGGCAAGACAGTCAAAGCGCCATTGGACGGAATATGCTTCGTACCGGGTGCCAATCCCCCCCATATGATTGCGGTACACCACACCATCACCTCCCGTCGCAGCTTGGAAAAAAAGTGGTTATACGACCCACCCAAAGGAACATCGCAAAAGTCCTCTACTACTCCCGGAGACTTGATCAAAACAGCAGAGATAGCTGCGGAGGAGCGAAAACGCACACCAAATTTGGTAGTGACCCTCGTTCTCACGACAAACCAAGAGCCAGACGAAAAATTGATTCGCGATGTCTATCACTTTGGAAGAGATAGCGAGATAGCAATTGATCTTTGGCCACGTTCCAGACTGAGCCATTTTCTTGACTCACCTCATGGGCAATGGCTCCGCCGAAAGTATCTGGACATTGAGCAGGAAGAACTTTCGGTTGAGTTGCTCCGCGAACTTTCCGGGAAAAGCTTGGAGATCCAACTCAAAGAACTGCTAGATAATTCTAAAGCTTGGATTCCGCGTTCTCTCGACGCTAGCCTGACGAGTTCTCTCTATAGCGACGTAACATTTTTACTAGCAGGGTCTGGGCTGGGCAAGTCAGTAGCTTGCTATCGCATGTTCAAGAAGCACGTCGAAGGTGGTGGATTCGGGATTGTTCTATCCCACAAGACGGTTGAATCGGCATTGAATCTCGAAGAAGCAGTCACAATGACATTACGTCAACTCCATCCTTCTCTAGCTGTGACTGGAATCTCGGCTTTATCGCTTTGCTCGCCTGAGCAGCCGCTCATGTTGATGGTCGAGGACATTAATCGTTCATCAGCCCCTCAGACCTTAGCAGAAAAGATTGCCAGTTGGAGTCGCCTCTCATCTAATGATAAGAAGACAATGCTATCCAACTGGCACCTTGTTTGCCCACTATGGCCGGAGGTTTTCGCCACGTTGGAAGATCAGGCTCGGAAGCGTATTGAACCACTAATTTTGCGTGCCGAGAGATTCACTGAGAGCGAGGGTCGTGACGCCGTTCTGGCCCGTGCCCAACTGGATGGTCACACCCTGAGCCCTTTGAATGCCGATGAGATTTCTCGCGCCCTCGGTCACGATCCCCTCCTCATTGCACTCCATGATCTAGGAATAGTGCCGGATCCGAATCAGACCATCAGTCAGTTTGTTGAGAGATCTCTCTTTCAGGTCGCAGGAGCGACAAGAGATCATCCTGCCATGGATTACCGTCAGGCGCTTCGTGCCCTTGCAGGAGAGATGCTTTCGAACCGGCAAATAGAACTCGACTGGCGCATGGTTCGTGGCTGGAAAACCCTACAGGATGATCATTTGGCCTTGCTCAGTCAACTTGCACACCGTGGTGACCTAATTTGCTTCACAGGACCATCTGACAACCAACAGATCTTGTTCCGGCATGACCGTGTGCGCGATTGGCTTCTTGCTGACAGCGCAGCCGATTTAGCTCGTCGAGATCTTTTGGCAGAGGAAGTCATCGCTGAGCCCTACTTTGCAGAAGTGATGGGTGCGGCTCTCATCATGGACCAATCAGATACAACCTTTCTTCAGCGCGTCTCCACCTTGAACCCCCTCGCTCTCTTCCTCGCATTTCGGCTCGTCTCCCCATCCTCGGAACCATTTCGAGAAGCCATTCTTCAGGCAATTAACCATTGGCTCGACAATCCATCCACGCATGATATGTCCAATTTCCATCTGCGATGGGAAGCCTTGGCCATGTTGGCTCAGACAGATTCCCCTATGGTGCCTGCGCTGGTCGGTAAATTCTATCGGGATCGGACTATAAGTGGGCTACTCGCACGACTTCGCAATGGAGATCTTGGTGGAGGGATTGAACTCTGTTTAATCATAGGACCCGGAGATACCGCCCCTTGGAGAGATATTCAAATTGAGCATGTTAAGCTTCGATTCGCCCCCAAGATAGCTCAGTCTCTAGGCGATTTTCTCAGGCGAACTGATTTAATTAGTGAGAATAGAATAGGGGCACTACGACTGGCCGGTCACATTGCCGACCCTCGTTTAGCCTTGGCGATCGAAGCATGCTGGACCGCCGATAACGAGCGCGTACTTCATCTTCGCGATTACCTTTGGGCTTTTGGAGAGTGCTGCGGAGACGATCCAGCGAAGTACCTTGGACCAGTGTGTGATGCCTGGGCGGCACTTTCAGATCAGCCTGGACCAAATAATTTCCCATCTCCACGTGACAGTATTGCGCCCTACGAACTTCGATGGGCTTTTCACAAATGGCCACCAGATACTGCAATAGATTACTTTGTTCAGCGTGGAGGAAATGACGACCTGAGAAGACAGATCACCTTTATGCTCCATGCGATGGATCATCCTAGAGCAGTTTTATTCGTAGTCCAAGAACTTGCGAAAATCCGGAGACGCATTGAAGGAACTTCCTCCTTTTCACATTTTGTTATGACGGCTCCAGAGGATTGGGAGCGTAAGCAAGAGCAAGGTCATCCGATGTCACAGGAGTCTCGTGATCTCCTTCTTGGTCTTTGGCAAGACAGTGCAAATGATAAGCACCTTCGCACACAAGCTTTTTTACTTTGGGCAGCCACTCAATATCCTGATGACATAAATATACTTCGTGGTGTGAATCCTTCGGATGAATTGAATGACCTTATCCTCCGGGCTCGCTTAATTCGCGGAGATCAACAAGCGATTCCGAGGTTGATCGAGAAGTTGTCCGAGGATGACCAGGGCTTTTGGTGGCAATGTGGTCGTCACCTTTGGCCGCCAGAACTCACCAAAGCCTTGGATGAGTATTTAACAAGGCGCGGATCTTTAAAAAAGTGGACTTGGGGGATGTCATTGGAGTCTGACAGGGTCACTCATGAGATGCTCATGAGGTTGCCTCAGTCTGAGTCTGAACGTTTACTCCTTAAGCACTGGGATCATCTTCACTTCAGTAATCATTTCGTTCAGACAGCACTCTATGTTTCTACCCCTACCCTCAAGAAGGCGGCAGAAAATTCTATCACCGAATGTCCTGATCCGGCAAAACTCTTGGAGAATTTGAGTTTCAACTTTGGGATTCGTACGACAGGTCATCCTGGACTGACCAGTGAAGAGCAAATACTCGCGTTAGTTCCTTACTTAAACTTTTTAAAACCAATTGACATTTTTCAACTATGGACCATATGTAACGATCATAAATGGTTTAGTTTGCGCCGGAATCATTTGGACGCTCGCTTGCAAAAACAATTTGTAAGGGGGAGATGGAATCACGATAAAGCCATTTCTGAATTAGACGAAACTTCAAAGAGGCAACCAATTGGAATTGATATTAATTTTTGGATCGATAATTATTTAAAAACTGGTGTGACTTGGAATGATATCCTCTCAACGATGACAGCTTGGCTTGGAGAACGGCAGTCCTTTGAGGCGTTGCAAGTCGTCGCTGCCGCTCTCAGATATATAGGTTCACGCAATGATCTTGACGTGCTAAGAATCTATGAAGGAATGCCCGAGTCCGAAGCAAGACAGCTAATCGTGGATACCCGATTTGCAGTGCGCCGAAGAAGTTTAGGCTAAAATAAAGGCTTATCCATAAATAGTTATGCCTGATTACCCATGAAAATTAGCCTTCCTCGATAGAATATTTTCAGAGATTGATAAGGTTTGGACTTTCATGAAAACTCCTTCGATAATGGAACAGTCTGGTTTGTATCGGATGGGAGAAGCATTCGCGGCTTCTCCCTTTTTTTGTCTCGAGCAATATACCCGTTCGGAAGAGGGCATCCCACCCCAGAGCTCCCCTAACCATTCCATTACTTTCTTACGGATATGCAATCGGAATTTGTGGCAATCATACGCCGGAATATTCAGAGATTGTTCGCCATGGCGAGAATCCCTGTTTGCGATCGGGAAAAATATGCAATATTTCCGTTCGGTTTAAGCCGTTCGTGTCTTTCCCCCCACGTTATTGCGAGAAAGAGTTTCTCCGAATAACACATCCTCATTTTCTCCATCTAACGCTTTTTAAGAATCTGCAAATAACGTTTTTTCATTATCTCCCGGTCCACACACGCGAGAACAAAA
>JAKBSX010000347.1 GCA_021844725.1 Actinomycetes bacterium
CATAACACCCTTCCGCCTGGAATATTAGAAATACGAGCCCTGATAAGGTCGCTTGTTTCTGAAGGTAAGACTGTCCTAATCTCTTCTCACCTTCTAGATGAAGTGGAGAAGACATGCGATGAGGTTGCAATTTTGGCTCAGGGAAATATTCTGGCATCTGGGAGCCTTGAATCAATTTTGGCTGGCACGAATGGAATAGTTACCCTGCGTACATCTTCCAATCAATCCGCAGTTGAAGTGATCCAGGGGAGTCCTTTAGTAAGTTCGGTAGATCTCGATCAGCGAGGGATGAAGGTCGTACTTTCATGCAGTGACGATAAGGCGGATCAGGCTTTAGGGGAACTTGTTAGGACTGTAGTAAATCGAGGGATTGACATCTTTGAGGTTTCCCAGGAGAGGGCATCGTTAGAAAGTAGATTTTTCGAAGTTACATCGTTGACTCGAGGCCAGGAGTCAGATTCGATATGAGATGTGAGAGTGAAACGGAAGAATTGAGCAAATATGTCGATTAATGCCACTGAGGTGCGAAGCGGAGTTCAACCTAAGTCTGGTTCAAGCTGGTGGATCAGCCTCGTAGCAGAAACAAAAAAGTTAACCAGGCGTAAGGGTGTTATGGCGTTTACCCTTTTGGGTACCGTTGGAGTGATCATTATCACATTTGTAATTTTGGAAGCCTATCATTTGTCGAATCCTGTTAAATATTCTCCGGTTGGCGGAGTGGGCGGTTTCAACAAGGTGGTATTAATCCTGTCGCAGATCACCATAATACCAGCCGCTATTCTCGGGACAACGGCAGGCTCGCAGGACGTCGAGAGTGGTGTGATTAGGGATATGATCGTGACTGGTCGGTCACGAACATCGATTTTCCTCCTACGGATTAAAGGTGCTGCTTTGGTTTGGCTTATCCCAGCTATCGTTGCATATCTGGTTGGAATAGCAATAGTGTTTTCTTTTGCCGGCAATAAAACCGATCCTTCATTGCACCTTGTAATTGTCAGCGGAATTTATTGCACTGGCGTAAGTTTGGTCTATCTTTTGACTTCGGTCGGCCTGGCTGCGCTGTTTGGTTCCCGTGGTCCGGCAATTGCGGTTATGATTGGGTGGACATTCATTATTGAGGCGATATTGCTTAATGTTTCAGCCCTTGGGGTGGTAAGGGAAGTATTCCTGACAACAGCAATTGCGGGCCTTTCTCCAGTTGCAAACGGATCAAGGCGGCTAAAAGCTGCGGGTGTCACACCGTCTGTGTTGGTGGATTATCTGACTTTGATTGGCTGGCCTCTCATTCTTTGTGTATTGGGTTGGTTCAGATCAGAGAAATTAGAGGCCTAGGTGGCTTTGAAAGTTGCAGGCTCAAGCATTAGCTTACTTACCGTACTTGTCGGAAGAGCAATATCTATAAGTCAGCCGATATTAGAGGATTCTAGATCATTTTAGGTTTTGAGCTACTTGCGTACCATGAGGGCTTGTTCCACCAGGTATGGTCTATTCATGTCCCGCTTTATTGTCACGGCTTTTGGGCCCGATAGCTACGGTATCGTCGCCAGAGTTACTTCAGCGCTTGCCGAGCTCAATTGCAACCTTGCAGATTCGACGATGTCGAATTTATCTGGCCACTTCGCAATGATGCTGGTAGTGGATGGAGAGGTTGACGAGAAGTCAATTTTCCACTCCGTGCAGAGTAAATGTGCGGAGTTGAACTTAGTTGTTGATGTAAAGCAAATTGACCCTGCAGCATCGCCTACACTGGATGGCGATAGATATGTTCTGTCGGTTTACGGGACGGATCGTCCGGGCATCGTGGCTGGTATATGTGAAGTGCTTGCTGCACACAACGCCAATATCTTTGATTTGACCACTCGTGTCACTGAGTCCGATCTGCTGCAAATCTATACCATGATTATGGAGATTGCGTTGGCCGAAGGAGAGGATCCGCAGTTGCTTGAGATGGCGCTACGAGCTAAGGCTGAGCTTCTCGGAGTTTCTTGTTCATTGCGAGCTGTCGATTCGGAAGAGCTATAGGTCAGGAATAGTGAAGTAGTCGTGCCAGTTTTGCAAGTTGTCCAAATCGGGGACAAGGTTTTATCTTCGGTTACAAAACCAATCGAGGTGGTACTTGACAGGCACCGGGAATTGGCTGAAAACATGATTGAAACTATGTATGACAGCCCGGGGTCGGTTGGGATTGCAGCACCCCAGGTGGGGGTTTCAGAATCGCTATTTGTTCTCGATGTATCTGGGCACAAGAAGACGAATATTTGTCACGGTCTGTTGGTGGTGTTAAACCCAATCATTTTGTCTGCATCTGATCCTGTAACACTTCGTGAAGGTTGCATGAGTGTGCCCCACCTAACCGGGGATGTGAAGCGTCCGTCCAAGCTGGTGATGACCGGGATGAGTTTAGACGGAGCGAAAATATTAATAGAAACTGATGCATTTGAAGCTCGGGCGCTTCTTCATGAAATTGACCATTTGAATGGGAAATTGTTTTTGGATCGAGTCGATGGCCCGCACGCTGTTTTCAAGCGAAAACGGTATCTGTAAATTTTATTTACAGGTTAAGAAAATCACCGCTGCTGCCGACTATTAACAGAGCTAATTTACTCAGCTATTTTAAAACTTGGATTCCGTCCGTAGATTATGTGTCACGGTTTACTCAAAACATGTTAAAGATTTCTGGTTTTATCGCGGTAAATATGGCTTGTGATCAGAAATTATGCAAATGGTTGATCTAATGTTGGTGAGAGTATTGGATTTAGTGCTGGTTGAAAGATGGTATTTTAATGAGCTGCCGAAGCGGAATGGTTGTATAGGATGCGCTTTAGTAAAGTCAAAATTGCTTTAGGAGTAGCATCGGTTGCGTTTATATCTCTGATCCCCGTATCTCCGGCTTTTGCCTCAACGGGAGGCGGCTCTAGCTCTAAGACCCAGGTGGAACCACCGGAAAAAATAATTAATGGAAGGTCGTATACTTCCACTTTGGCGCCTCAAACAAACTTGTCGGTGTCCACTAGCACGGCTGGTTCTTTTGGTAACAGTTTTAACGTGATATCTGACACAACCAAGGTGTCCAACGCTTCTCAATCTCAAGGTCCAGTGGGTTCAATTAGCCCTCCTGATCCGATTTCGGCGCTTGGGAATAGTACCTCATTGGTCGCCACCAATGAAACAATGGTGATCACTTCGAGGCAAAACCAGTCTTCATCTTTGTCGGAGACGATGGCTCAGCTATTCAATACGACTCAGTCTGCGGCATTTACTGACCCCTCAGTGGTTTTCGACCCTACTACAGGAAAGTATTTTCTAAGCGTTCTTACCTACTGCACTATTAGTATCTCTTCATGTAACGGGAATGTATTTGCTGCTGTTGACCTGGCGGTGATATCGGATTCAGTTTCTCCTCAGGTTTTTACTTATCAGATAGACAATTCTTCCGCCTACTTGCACGATCAGCCTAAGATTGCGGTTACTGGGAATAAGGTTGCTATTGGATGGACTGATTTTTACTTCCAGAGTGGTCAAGTTTCTCAGTACGTAGCCCAAACTACTTTGGCGGTTATGGCTAAAAGCGGTCTGGTTGCTGGTAACGCCAGTACTCCGGTTTCCATATTGGCTCTTCAGTCATCTTCATCGTCAAATATTGATCCGCCGATACCTGTTTCAACTGTTGACTGGGCTAAAGTCAACTCTCAGCCCTGGGCAGCTCAAGCTGGCTATGGTAATGCGGTCAGTAATAATCTCTACATCTGGGCAAATGATTCAAATAGTGCCTTTTACTGGGAGGTAACTGGTTCCGGCCCAAGCTTTTCTCTCGTCTCTTCATTTCCAACTTCAGTACCGTTCTATCAGAGCGTGAATGGGTTGACGCCTTCGGGTTCTCCAATCTCGATTTCATCGCCAGGTAACCTCCAAAACGGCGGAGGATTGCCGTTGGATGGAGATGACAATAGATTTCAGGTCGCTGAGAATACTTTCGGATCTGGACATTATCCTGTACTGTCCGGAAATACAACCTGTTCAAATGGTGGAATTACATATGCCTGTGGATACGTGGTAAAGGTGACAGCTTCAGGTGCAATAGTACTCCCTATTACGGTCCCTGGATATACCACTGGGTATCCAAGTGTGACATCTATCGATGGGCTGGATACGTCGTTTGTGGGAACAGTGGCAGTTTCTTCTGGCTCACTCGACCCCTCACTTTATAGTTACCAGATAAGTACTAGCTCTTCCGGGTATGTGGAGACACTTTCTCCGCTGAATGTCGGTACTGCACAATACTCCTATTCCACCTCGAACTCAGTTTTGCGCTGGGGCGATTATTTTGGTCCACTGAATTTTGATATTTCGGCATCGACAAGTGCTCAAAATTTAAATCCATTATTTTACGGCACTGGCGAGTATGCCAATACGTCGGCTCCAGGAAATTCGTGGGTAGTCCCTCTTGTCGAGTTTGCCCCAGTAACAAGTACCACCCCTGTCCAAACTACAAGTACATCTGGCTATTGGGAGGTGGCCTCTGATGGCGGGATATTTAGTTTCGGCAACGCGACATTCTATGGATCGATGGGTGGTCACCCTCTAAATCAGCCGATTGTT
>JAKBSX010000006.1 GCA_021844725.1 Actinomycetes bacterium
AAGCTCAGTTAGATGATCATTTCTTGGGCTCCTGCCCATCGAGAATCATTCGAATAGTCTTCGCGGCGCTCCCAAAAGTCTCTTCCAAGTCATCAATGTGACTTAGGATCACTTGTGCGCCGGTTTCCCCGAAGACTTCCTCCAGGCGCTTCATCTGGGCTTGATTGAGCCGAGTAGCCACGGGTAATTATCATTTGAGACATTCGCCATAGGTCTATTACAATATTGCTAAAGCATAAAGCTATTTCACTATTTTCGGACATTTTGTATCGTTGGGCCAAACAAGTTTTCCCACAAAAGTGCGTCTGAGATGCCAAAATGATGACTCACTTATTCACAGACTTATATCAAGTGTAGTAAGTGGAATTCAGAAGTGTTGGCGCTGAAAAGCAGAATCAGTCAAGTCCTGTGTTGACTAAAGTGAGAGTTCCATTGAAAGACCTCCCAGAATATGGAAAGATTGGAAGTGAATTTTTCAAGAGAGTAATCTATCCGAACCTTGGGCGAAAAAACAGCAGGGTTCTGATTGGACCAAAGACGGGTGTCGATACCTGCGCGATAAGTCTGGGAAGAGATCGGGTGCTTGCCGCTACCACGGATCCTATCTCATTCATCCCAGATCTGGGGCCTGAAGGCTCAGCATGGGAGTCTGTTAATCTCATCGCGTCGGATCTCTCAACGAGCGGCTTAGCACCGCAGTTTGCGCTTTTTGACCTGAACCTACCTCCCCACATGAAAGAGTCTGATTTTGAAAGATACTGGGTTGCTACGAGCAAAGAGTGCTCCAAACTGGGAATAACGATCATCGGGGGCCACACCAGTCGATTCGAGGGGTTGAATTCCACTGTGATCGGTGCCGGATCGATGTTCTCGGTAGGTCCCAAAGAGTCATATCACTCAGCATCAGACGGCCGAGTTGGCGACTTGGTGCTTGTTACAAAGGGAGCCGCAATAGCTACTACGGCGATACTTGCGACCGCATTTCAAAAGACCGTCAGTAGGAAGTTAGGGCAAAAGAGATCTGATGTTGCAAGAAAGTACTTGAAAAAGACGACCGTGGTAAAGGAAGCTCTCACAGCAGCTAGGGCAGGTGCGAATGCGATGCATGACGCGACTGAAGGCGGCGTTCTTTCTGCCGCATACGAGCTTGCAAACGCTTCGGGAACAGGATTAGAATTGGATCTGTCAGAGATTCCAGTTTCTGAGGAAACCAGAGAGATTTGTGAGATATTCAAAATAGATCCTTACGTTAGTCTGAGCGAGGGAACACTGGTGTTATCCTGCGCGCCATTAAAGGCAAAAAAGGTCATTTCGGCGCTTCACTCGGCAAGGATCAAAGTCGCCGTGGTCGGAGAGCTGGTTCAAAGGAGGAATGGTCTGATCGTGATGAAGGATGGGCGGCGTGTTCCGATCAAGTATCCAATGCCAGATCCGTACTGGCGCGCATACTATGATGGAAAGAGTAGAGGATTGCAATGAACAAAGAGAACGGTCTGGTAGAAGGTTAGATTGGTCAAACAGCTATGCCCGCCTACTGATTGGTTGGTGTTATTGCGTCTACCCCAACTCTAACAGCCATATCTTGGTTTCCTTGTTGTACGTCCAGTATTTTACACTTCGAAATTCCGTGGATTTGCTCGATCAATCCAGCGAGTATTCCGAACGCGAAGTGGCTGCGGCAATCACGCGAGCTGTCTGTCAATGGATTTCGCAGTATCACGTTGACCACGTGATTATTCTCAGAGAAGTTGTAGTCAAGAATTACCAAGCCAGCAGCTCTTGAACAGATCTTCTTCCACTTTCATCAGGACTTCTCCTCTCATGATGCATGCTCGCTCTTATCATTCATTAGTACTGGGAAAGAAAAGAAGCCGAGGGTCGATTTCTTTCTTGAAGCGTAGCTGACATCAGTAACGCCGCCTAACTCCTTCAGCTTTGAGGATAATTCGAGTGGAGATTGATTCGCGCCCTGGAAATCAGCTATAAACAGGCAAGCCCACTCTTGGTCTCGCCCTGAGTCAAGGATTGGGTTATCAATCTCTTGATCGGTATCCCATGTTTTAATATGAATTGAGAATTTATCCCATGTCTGCAGTGAGTCTGCAAAGACTACAAACTCGTTTGCGTAGCCTCCCATTGGCCTAGAGCTACCAATGCTTCTGGGCACGTATTTGATCTCGCGAACGGTATTACCCGGCGTCTGAGTATACATCTTTCCCGCAAAAATCGTTAGGATTGATAAAAGCCTTGGGGAGAGCGCTTAAGAGTAGACAGTCTGCTTCGAATTATGAACGCGCTTGAAAGCTGTCTGGTATGAACAATACGGCAATGCAAGAGACGTTCTGAAGTTTGGGGAACTTGAGGTACAAAACCCAAAATCACACGAGATCAGGGTCAGCGTCAAGGTCTCGGGACTAAACCCGACGGACATTAAGAGAAGAAGAGGTACGAGCGCTGCAAACCCAAAGTTTCTCAAGGTGATACCACACATGGATGGTTCCGGAATAGTGGGCGACGTAGGTAGTGACGTCCACAACTTCAAGCGGGGCGACAGGGTTTGGTTGTACGAGTCACAGTTTGGAACGGCGTTTGGAACTGCCGCGGAATATGTTGTCGTACCCGAGCATAGAGCAGTGAAGCTTCCTGACGGAGTAAGCTTTGACGTGGGAGCAAGCCTTGGCGTTCCTGCGATCACAGCACACAGGTGTCTTTTCCAAGACGGTCCGATCGAGGGTAAGACAATTCTCGTTCAGGGAGGCGCAGGCGCCGTAGGAAAGTACGCAATCGAGCTTGCAAAATGGGGAAACGCGGCAAGCGTGATTGCGACTGTGAGCTCTCAAGAAAAGGCAGAGGTTGCTCTTGAAGCGGGAGCAGATCACGTCGTGAATTACAAAACTGAAGACGCGGTCGAGAAGATCAAGGCTCTTGCACCAGGAGGAGTTGACCTTGTAGCGGAGGTTTCCTTCGGTTCAAACTGGGAGGTTGATGCCACCCTTCTGGGTCCAAACGGGGTGATTTCAGCATACTCTTCAGACTCCCAGCGCGAGCCAAAGATCTCGTTCCCTGCATTGATGGGGAAAAATCTCACAGTGCATTTTGTCCTTGTGTACATGATGACAAAGGAGGCGCACGATGACGCAATCAGAGACATTCAAGGCGCGTTGGGGAAGAAATATTTGACACCCACAATCGCCGGAAGATTCCCGTTGTCCAAGACCGTCGATGCACACGAGTTCTTGGAAAGCGGTAAGGCTGTTGGAAAGATACTCGTGGATGTAGCACAGTAACTCCTAAACTCCTATTCTTTGCGCTCTCTGTTGGAGAGCAATTTTTTCTGCGTTGTTGCGAGACGAAAGCTGATCAACCGATCAATTCAAGACCATGCGATGAGAAAGCTACTTTTTGCAATCGCGATTCGTATTACATGCGAGTGAATAATTGGCAGGAATCTGATACCTCCAGAAAGACGGATTGACAAGGTACTCGAGAAGTATCAGGTGTGATTTTGCACTCACCAACTTCGAAAAGTACGAAATCATGTTTTCCCAGGCCGTAAGTGAGACATTGGTGACTGCAAGACACGATGATGCGTAACAATTCATGACATGCATCTTGAACAATGTCATGTCATAGGGAGAAGGGGCCAGTATTGTGTACTTCGTAAAAGGGGGCCACGCTCTTCAGTCCGCTCAAGTTCATGAGTTCATACGGATACAGGACCGGAATCGAAGTCATATTCTGGGAAGAGAGATTCTTTACAACTGCGTCTTCGTATACGTAGTCGTCAAGTACGATCACTTTGAATCGACTTGGATGTTGATGTACGAAGATCAATTCAGACGTCTCGTTCCCACTTCGGTACAAGGCAGGAATATCTCCCAGCATGATGGACCAGTTGAATTCCAGATAGCGGTCACGTAAATTTTTGACTGGTTGCATCCGGGGGACTTGGTTAAAGACTTGAGCGAATCCTACCGAGTTGGCACGCATGTTTTCATACAAAGTCAGGAACATAACGGTTCAAGGAAATTGTGTAAACCGGAAATTTGTCGAGTATTTCTTTGTCTTCGGTAATTACCTTTGTGTGGATTCTTTGTGCCAGAGCAACGTAGCTTGCATCATAAACAGTCAGATCTTGCCTAAAGCTCATGGCTCCGCTCGACTCTAGCAGTTTTCCTAGTGGCCTCCATATGCTGAATTGATATTTGCTCAATGATTTGGCTGCTATCGTAAGATTCGTCTCATCATATAGCCCGCTGAATCGCAGCGCATTCATTACTTCATAGAACAGCAAACTCGGCACGGTTAGTCTGACCCGTCCCGTAGCAAAGTCGTTTCTTAGTCCAATTGCGTGCTCTGAATCTGACTCGATTAGAAACCATTTGGTTACTATTGATGAATCAACGACGTACTCTTTCTTTTTCGCCATTGTTTGATCACTGCCAGTGAATTCCAATCTCTTGGCGCTTGTCTTTTCACCTTCTCATTGAGGATCACAGCCTCTGCCATGTCTGCGCTGCCTTCCTCCTCGACTCTTTGATAGATCATTTCTCTAATCTCTTCGCTCCAGTTAACTTCAATGTGGGTCATTTTTTCTTTGAGCGATCGGGGAAGAGTTATGGTCGTCCTTACAAGTCGTTCCTTACGTTTCGACATACTGATAATATCGGTAATATGATGGAATATTTAACAATATGAACTTTTAGACCAGTTCGCCGCCGAACCGCAAATTGACGCGTATGCTCTGGGTACTCCAAGAATGAACAAGGATAGAGCCGGTCGTCCAAGGATGGATGACAGGAAGGCTATGAACGCAATATTCTACGTTACAAGGACAGGATGCCAGTGGGGCGCTCTTCCAAGATCCCTCGGTGCAAAGAGGACAGTGCATGACAGATTCCAGAAGTGGCCGGATGCCGAAGTGTTTCAGAACATGTGGAGGGAGGGGTCTTCTGGAATACGATCAAATCAAGGGAATCGACTGGGAGTGGCAGGCCATAGATGACTCTCTCACGAAGCCGCCTCTCGGGGAAAAACACCGGACCAAATCCAACGGATCGAGCAAAATCAGGAGTCAAGAGAAAATCAGGCCCGACGGCGTCAGGAAGATGCCGGTCATTGCCGCAGCAATCAAGAGCAGTCCTACTAGAGCAAGAAGTGACCTCATTAACGCATCACAAAAGATGCCCACTCGGAAGTGGCTGGAGCTCTAGGCGGCATTGCTAGATATGTGAAACAGATTTACGGGAAAATATAAGTGACACTTTGAAATTGTGGTTTTTGGGGCATTACTTATTAGAAACGCCATGAAGATCGGCAGAATAGAGGAATCTGAAGTGTCCGAAAACGACCTGAGATACGCAAGACACGTAGCGCTCAAGGTAAAGCCAGATCAAATTGGCAACTTCCTTACAAAGATGCGCGAGGGCGTCTTTCCACGCTTGAAGGAGCAAGCAGGGATAAGAAGGATGTACCTTCTTAGTAGTACCGGAGGAAACGAGTTTCTGTCAGTTACGTTCTGGAACAGCAAGTCTAACGCCGATGCGTATGGCGACTCGATAGTATTTACAAGGATCAACGAACTCGTAAGAGATCTCTTGGAATCAGACCCGGTCGTCACGGAATATGATATTGAATTTCACGATGTGAACGCAAAAGACCTTCCGCCTCCGCAATCAGCAAGCGTTCCACAGAAAAAGGCACCTCGCTCCGAAAGAAAGAGCGCAAAGAAAAAAACCCAGTAGGGCAATTGCCTATCTGTTTGTTGGAATCTGCGTTTCCTCACAGTTTAGACCCTGAACAGGCGCTCTGCGTTGCCGTGAGCAATTTTCTCCTTGTCTAGAGGACTGAGCGGAAGATGATCTAGGAAATCACAAGCAAGTTGCATCGACCAGTAGGGATAATCTGAGGAGAACATGATCCTGTCCACGCCGACTTCGAACAACAGATCCATGAATGCAGGCGTGTAGTTAAATCCGCTTGGAGTGTAGTGGACGTTTTCGCGCAGGTACGCCCCAAGGGACTTCTGGAGCTTTGTTAGTTGAGTTGGGAGGTTCGTGTTGATCCTCGGCAGCATGAACGGTAGCGACTCGCCGAGATGCCCGATGACCACCTGGAGCTTCGGATATTTGTCAAAGGCGCCGGAAAGAATAAGGCGGATGACGTGGATAGCTGTCTCAATATGCCAGCCCCACGCGGCTGTTGAGAGCCTTGCCGAAACCTCTTGTGAAAAGTTACCGGTGTAGTAGGATTTCGTCACGGGTTCTGGAGGAGGAGTGGGGTGTATGTACAGCGGAACGCCTAATAACTCTGCTCGTTCCAAGATCGGCCAGAAGAACGTATCATCCAGATACCTGCCTCGACTGTGACCGTTGATAAAACCGCCCTTGAATCCGTACTGACTGACGACACGTTCTAGTTCATCTGCCGCCCTTTCGGGAGCTGGAGTGGGCAGCGCCGCAAAACCTGCAAAACGAGCGGGATGGCTTTCTATAGCTCTTGCCAGTGTATCGTTAGTCTCCCTTGCGGTCTCGACCGACGCTGACGCTTCAAGCTGCTCGACTCCAGGCGAATTTAACGACATGATCTGCATGTCAATGCCAGCAGCATCCATTTCAGAAATCCTCTTGTCGCCGACGTCGCAGAGCTTATCGGCCAGGCCAGTAAACGCGGGTAATCGTGACATTTCTCGGATTCTATAGCCTGGACCATCGAGGAAGGCAGGCGTCACAAAATGCTCTTCAAGAATAATTTTTCTCAATGCAAATCCCAGTCAATGGATGGAGCATGAAAGCATTTTCGCCATGCAATTGAATTTGAAATAGCTGTCTCGAGAAGGAGATTAAGACACCATAGCACACAAGACAGATAAGCCGAGAATAACGGTTGCCTGACTGGATTGCCCTCGAAACGCTCCCCTAATTATGTGAAGCTCAATACCGCTATCATGAAATTAGACTCTGCGATACTTAGTTCCAGCATTGCTTCTGAAGATGGAAACCTTCTAGCGCATCACCTGAAAAAGGGTTATGAAAGCAAAATAGGATTGGACAAGCAAGGGGAACGGTATCTGGGTTCATGGATCTCAGTTGTTGTTAGCGTTTCAAAACAGTCTGACAAATACCTCAGCATCACGGATTACATAAAGATCGGGCGCGAAAAGTACAACGGACTGCTTATTCCCATAGAAACCCTTGGCATTATAGTTAGGCTCTCTCTAGAAAAAGAGGTCGAGTCCGAGTACATGTGCAAAAAAGTACGCGCTTTTGTAAAGAAATTCAAGCAATGATTAGCGATGATCTGATAGTTATGGTTGCAGTACCAGGCATCCATACGCAATGCCGCTGAAGGCCAAGTCCGGGTGGTACAGGAGACCACGGTTGCCGTACAGCCATGCAATAATTGCCGTAGTCTGCATGACAATACCACCATTAGTTGAAGAGATATCCCTGTAGTTGTCTACCGTGAATATTCTGTTCGCGGTTTCGCCATTACTCGCACTGATGATGTAACCGAGGCCACCATTGTAAAGATATGACGCGCCGCCAGTTATTGTAGTTTCAAGAAAATCATTACTGAAACTCGTTTTCGTGATTACTGCGTTGTCACTCTTGTCCACAATATACAGAGTGCTGTTGAACTGGGGGCTGTTGAAATCAACCACGACAACAACAGAATATCTCGCATCACTGGTTAGAAGCTCGCCGCGACCTACAGTCGGCAATGCGTGGTTGGGTTGATTGTACTAAAAAGAGCTGTTGGTTTTAGACACTGTTAGGAGAAAACCAGTCTTGATAGATTCACCGTAAGCTTTTGAGTTCCAATTCTCGAAGCATCCTTGTACGACACTGGGACCTGGACGCTGTCATTTGGATACTTGTACATGCTTCCGAGCACCAGTACGAACACTGCGACCAAAGCTACGACGATGACCACGCCAATTCTTAGACGCGTGAGCTTTCCAAGCATAATTCCAACTCGCTAGATTCATTGCTTTGTACGAGAGTCGTTTTCGTTCTGTCAGAGTCTCTCCTGTATTGATTCGCGATGCATCATTTAAAGAGGAATCGAGGCCGTACTCTCTATTGATCTTACCGAGTTGATGAACTCGCGTTAAATAAGCACGGAAAAAGAGCCTGCAATCATCTGGCGCGTCCTAGGGAATGAATAGCACTAGTTCATCGAAAGACTGGCTCCTGCTTTTATTCCTCTTAATAGTGTGGGGTCTCAATTACGCTGCCATCAAAGTCGGCCTTGAGTACTCAGCACCTCTTGCATTCTCTTTCTATCGAATGCTTGTGGGAACAATAGCATCAATCCCTCTACTTCTAAGATCTTGGAAGTCCCTAAAGAAATTCAACAGGAAGACGTTTCTTGCTGCGCTGTTGCTCGCAGTATCGGCGAGCGTCCTGTTCCAAGGATTCTGGTTCCTGGGAGAAGCGCTTGTCCCAGCCGGATTAACTGCAGTTGTCATATACACATATCCGTTGTTCACTGTCATCTTCACAAAGCTGTTCCTCTCTGACAAGCTGACAGCGCTGAAGGTTCTGGGGATTGTTGCTGGCTTTACCGGGATCTTCTTGGTGCTCACCAGTGGCAGGTTGAACGTTTCAGTAGACCCGTATGGCATAGTGTTACTGCTGATATCTGCAATTTCATTCGCCGCAAGCTTCGTGGTCTACAGACGGTGGCTTACCTCCTTCGACAGGCTAGCTTTAAATTCTGTGCAGCTGTTTTTCGCCACATCGATACTGCTTGTCTGGACGCTTCTCAGCAACGCGCCATCACTTCTTGAGACAAAGTTCACCAATGTGGATTTCCTCGTTGCATTGCTTTTTACCGGCATACTTGGAACGACATTTGCTTATGTCATTTGGATGACGCTAGTGAGCAGGCGCGGACCGATCTGGGTGTCCACCTGGCTGTTTCTTGTCCCGGTCATCGCGCTTGCAAGTTCAGTTCTTTTCTTGGGCGAGACGATAGATTTGATCCAGTCGCTGGGTTTTGTGATAGTACTTGCCGGGTTGGGAGCAGTTAGTAGAGGATGAAGAGCGGGTGGACCGCTTCTCTAACTCCGCTTGTTTACTTTGTTCCTTGAATCTATCTCACTGTTCATCATTCTTGATATGGCTATGAGAGAAGCAAGAGCTCCCACAATGCTGAAACCGAGTAACGCCCAATTCTCCACTCTAGCGATGAACGTGAGTTGCTCCCTGAGCGTTATTATGGAGTTTGTCATGGAGAGGCCGCAGAGCACCAACGACAACACAAGCGCCCAACCCCTCTGCTCATAATCAAACTCGGCTGCGACTAGGAGTATGATGGGGTAGGCAAATCCGATGATTTCTACGCCTACCTCCGAAGGGCTAAAGCCGTAGAGGCCGAAAAAACTGATGGCTGAAGCGAGATCGATAACTCCGAGTGCAGCGGTCGAGATTGCAGTGACGAGTACCTCCTTCCGCTTGTTCGACGCCAAACCAATCATTCGTTTTAGACATCATATTTTAGGATGCCGAGTTGTGGCATTAGCGCAGTTCAGGTCGCTTGTTTTGGGAGTATGTTCTTGGAGATGTACTCCTCAAACCCCTTGTCAAAAGTTCCGGCTGACATCCTATGCTTCCAGTTCGTTGTTTTGCTTTACCTAATATGCATGTTCAGGACTGGAGACCTTAATGGGCAGCTGTTTTTCTGAATCTTGAGACCCATCACAATGAAGTTTTCAGAAATGTACTAGCGTGACACACTCGCCTGCAATCCACTATAGCATAAAAGCGCTAGAAACCGGGTCCTTTGGAAAGGGAGAAAATGAACGAGTACAACGATAAAACAAGTGGCGAAATCTCGAGCAAATGGTTAATCACCGGTATGGTCTTTCTCGTTCTATTCTTTCTGATGACAGTTCTTGTCATCAAAGGGATAACGCAGGTTCCAGACGGACAAGCCGCTCTCGCAATAAACCACATGAAAGTTGGCTCTGCACTGAGTAATCTTCTGATTCTGGCATCCTTGTACGGGAGAGAATATTTCTGGATACCTATAGTCGCAATAATGCTTCTCTTCGGTAAGAGGGACACAAAGCTACTCGCGATAGAACTTGCAGCTTTGCTAGTTGTGGGCATTATTGCCGGTGAAGCTATGAAATATGTGATGTACAGGGCAAGGCCCTTTGATACGCTGACAGGGATCGTAACTCGGGTTACTCGAGACGCAGATTCTTCCTACCCTTCAGGACACGCACTCATCGTCTCTATTGCCGCCCTATTCTCGCTTGCAATGTTCAGAAGAAAGAGCATAGCGCTCCTTCTTACTCTGGAAGCGGCCATAGTCTGCATTTCGCGCGTGTACGTAGGAGTGCACTATCCGATGGATGTGATTTCCGGGATATTCCTTGGAGGATTCATAGTTTTCACCGGGATGTTTGTTATCAAGAAGTATCTTTCACGAATGTTTAACCGGTTGGCGGATCTATTCCAAAGAATCATCATGATGGGTCTGTTTTCATTATAGTCGACAAGGCAACTGATTACAACAACGCGTTCATAGAAGTACCTAGTTTGAAAGAGTAACCGGAACACTGGGCGTCGAAGAATCTTGTGCTATTAAACTCAGGTCAAGTCTGTTAGCTGGTAACTAAAATTCTTCCGTACATCCCGCTCTGGGCATGTCCCGGATAAGAGCAGATGTACCAGTAGTTGGAGCTGTAGCTTTGCAGGCTGAAAGTACTAGTATAGTAGTATGCCGTGCCTTGGCTGTAGTTTGCCGGGGAAAGAAGCGACATTGTAGTTCCAAATATTGGGTTGGAGCGGCTTTCGAAACTTCCCATCCCGCCTCCAAACCACGTGCTGCTGTTTGAGAACATCATACCCTTCATAAGCATGTAGTAGTACGGTGGCACAAGTGAAGTTACTACAAAGTTGTGATACATGTCATCGTCAAAGTTTGCGAAGATGAGATTGATGTGAGCGCCGCTTGGGATGACCAAAGTTGGGTCAATGAGTCCGTAGATCACAAAGGCATCATCGCTAGCATAGCTCGGCGGGTTCATGCCTGTCAGATTCGTTGCTTTGTCAGGCATCATGCCAACTGCAAGAATCGTTACGTTTTGAGTTTCGCTGAAAACTATTGTGTCGTTGCTCTTGATTATGTTTGCATTGCTTGGTGGGTTGTTCATGTCACTGATTACGTTTCTAATCGAAACATTTTGAACTGGGAAGTACCTTCCCATCATGCCCTGCCACGAGGATCCTCCGCCCATCATGCCTGAGAATCCGTTGCTGTTGACGTAGACCCCTCGGTCGACGGTGTAGGTTGCCCCATTCTGGAAGTGGGCTATCATTTCAATGTTGTACAACGCGCCATCCATCATCGAAAATTGAGACATCCTTGGGAAGTATTGCGGTGAAACAGAAAATATTATGGAATAAGTACCGTTGTTCCAGTTTCTTGTTGTCTGCGGTATTCCATTCCACATCATAGTTGACCCAGACCAGGTAAAGTTGCAGTAGCCGAGTAGCGTGTCGTTTACGTACAGGTCCATTCGAACAAGAGGCGACTTCGAATTCACATTGACAGTTGAGGAAAGGTCAGATGAAGAAATATTGAATGATAGAGCTTCAACTGATATTTCATTCGATGCAGTTCTATGCGAGAAGTTGGGCGTCGCAAAATAGATGCCAGACAAGGCAGCGACAGCAAGAACCAAGACAATCACTATCGCAAGTGTCACAGAAAGTCCAGTGTTTCTTCCTGTTCCCAAATTGGCCCACGCACCTCTTCGACTAATCGATCACTATTCATCATAGATATACCCGGGACACGATTCTCAGCTGTGATAATGAGTGTAAGCGCTTGCCGAAATCAAACAATAGGAGCTGCAATCAAAGTGGCCGATTACTTTCAGGTTTCCCTGTGATTATGCGATGGCACGCAGCACTCTTCCTCTAACTGGATAGTGACGTGCTGCACACCTGATTCGCTGAGCTCGCTTTCCAGTTCTTTCCTTACCTGCTGGGAATTCTCTTTTCCGGAAGAGGTCAGGCAGGCGTGCATGCTTGCAACGGTAATGTGCGAGCAGATTCGCCAGGCATGAAGATCGTGAACATCGCTAACGCCACTAACATCTGCGAGCCTCTGCTGCAACTCGGGCATGTTTTTGATCGGCGATCTCTCAAGCATTATCGCACCGCCTTGCATCGTGATCTGGATTGCGCTCTTTAGAATTATGAGACCGATGAATATTGCAACCAGAGGGTCGATGAAGTGCATCCCGGTTAAGAATACGGCCAGTGCGCCGATAATGACTGAAACGGATGCTAGCGCATCGCCCAAGACGTGCATTTTGGCGCTAGAAACATTCAGGTCTTTTTCGTGATCAGGCAGTCCCAGTTGCGCCCTGCTGAGGAGTCTGGACGATGCAAGATTAAGAACGAGTGCCAGTGCGGCAAATGCGATTGTGCCAGCCACGTTGATTGATGGAGGATTCAGCAGCCTCTGATACGCTGTGTACATGATGAAGACGACGATTCCTATCAACGAGACACCGTTAACTAGACTCGCAAGCACTTCCACCCTGTGGAAACCATACGTGTCTGACCCGGATGGAGGCCGTGAAGAGAGGGCAAGCGCGAATAGGCTGAATGAGATCGTGAGCAAATCTGTAACAACGTGCAATGCATCAGCAACAAGCGCTGTGCTTCTGAAGACTAGACCACCGCTCAGCTCGATTGCGAGGATTGCAACAGAAAGAACCAATGCGTAAAGCAGTGCTCGTTTGGCATCCAATATTCGATTGCGCTTCCTTTGCTAACTATCATGGATGTACGGCATCTGTTTTAATCAACATTGTCTTATGGGAAACGCGAATGTGAATGTAAAATAGCTAGTCTCCGGAATTGTGAATCATGAAGACTAATGCAAAAAGTTAGCAGTAGATTAAGTCGCCTGCGCTATCTTTCAGCCTGTCGTTTACGTCCCTATATTCCTTTACACCTCGAGATCACTCACCCTCTTCTTTGTAGGACCAGCCTCGGCCGCAGTAGTCGAAATTATCTTTGGAGGCTTTTACGGAAAGTTCCTGGATCTTTTTAGGCGGAAGCTAGCCTTCAATCTGACCATCTCAATTCTCAAAAGATCAATCTGTTTGTGAGGGAATCAAAGTTATATTTTTATAGTCTTAACACCCTTAATGGGATTGTCATACAGAAGAAAGCGGCGGTGGCGTCCGTCCGCGAAAACATGAACTTCATGCAAATTTTGCATGACAATGACGCCTACCAATAGCACAACAACAAATCGCGTTTTCGTCTTCGAGCGAGTCGCGGTAGGCGTGTGTCCGTCCAAATGCAGGTACTAGTTCAAAGTTCCGCATCGGTGAGAAGCAGTAACGCCCTAGAGGCCTTACTAGTCAATAGCTCTACTTCAACATTTGATCTGGGTCGGAGGATCTTGAGTTGAACGCTATCGTACTCCAGATCATAAATCTGATTCAGGTTGGCATCGTTGTTCTCCTCTCGCCACTCGTCGCGGGCATCATAAATCGACTGAAGGCGATGGTGGAGTCGCGTCACGGGCCTTCGATATTCCAGCCGTACTACGATCTCTCAAAGCTCTTTCGCAAGGAGGTCGTTGTCCCAGAGCATGCATCGCTAATCTTCATACTCGCGCCATTTGTTTCATTCACCGCATATCTCGTGATAGCGTTGGTTGTTCCAGTGGTCACTCCTTACCCGCTACCCTACGGCATTCTGCTGGACCTCTTGGGTGGAGCGCTGATGTTTGGGCTTGCAGGTGTAGTGGGAATAATTGCAGCGCTGGATGCAAAGACCAATTACACGTCGCTGGGCGCGAGCAGGAGCGCGTCATTTGCTGCGCTTGCAGAACCGACTTTGATAATGGTGTTCTTCGGGGTGGCTCTCATTAGCAGAACAAACAACCCGTACGTGACAAACAACACACTCGCTACATCCTCGTCCTGGTACTTGTCAGCCACTCATATTCTGGTAACCTGCGCCTTTTTCATGCTCCTGTTATTCGAGACCGGTAGGCTCCCGGTAGAGAGCTCCGGACTGATGGAATTCGGGATGCTTGATGATGGCAAGGTAATCGAACACTCTGGAAAACTGCTCGCGCTGTCCAGATGGGGTTCGCACATGAAGCAGTTTCTTCTGATGAGTGTGTTCCTCAATGTTTTCGCCATTCCGTGGTGGTTGTCAAGCAGTGTCACAATCACAGGAGCTCTCTATTCGACCGGGACTCTGTTCCTGAAGCTTCTCATGCTGATTGCCGTCATCGTAATCACGGAAGAATCCCTTGCAAAGCTGCGTCTCTTCAAGATACTCGATTTTCTCGCCATATCTTTCAGCCTGGGACTGCTTTCGGTAATCGCGTTCTTTCTCGTCGGCGGAGGAGTTTGAAAAAGCAATGATTGCGATTCCATTTGAAAATGAGTTCATCGCTTTCCTGGGAATACTGATAATCCTGTCAGCTCTCTACATGCAAGGTCAGTCGTTTATCGATCCAACGATTAGGGCAATCCTCGTTCAATCGTTTCTCCTTTCCGCACTGTTTGCAATACTTGCGATACAATCAGGGAACATTGAGCTGTTCTATCTTGCTATATTGACTGCCATAATGAGAGGATTCACTGTCCCAAGAATAATGCTGTATCAGGTCAGGAAGTTCAAGCACACTTTGCGAGAAACCGGCACCGGGCAGAGAGTGCCAGCGCTAATAATCATCGGAGTGATTATGATCATCATGGGTTACACGCTTTTCAGGACTATACTAGAGCCGTACATTCCAAACTCGCAGGTCTCGGTTCCCTTCTCATTGATGCTGCTTGGATTTCTTCTGATCATAAGCAGAAGGAACGCACTGGTCCAGATGACTGGGTACGTCGAGGTTGAGAACGCGATCCTCTATGCTGGTGCCTTGATCACTCCTTCAATACCTTTGCTGATTGAATTCGCAGTTGTTCTGGACATTTTCGGCGTTGTGATAATCGGAGTAATTCTATCAGCCGAGCGAGACTTGTTTCACACTCTCGAACCTGCAGACATTGACCAGCTGAGTGGATGAGAATCTCGGATTCAACTATTCTGTTTGTGATACTGCTTGCGGCACCAGCAGCGGCAGCCGGAATTTCATTGCTCCCTCGCGAGGGCATAGAGATTCTCTCTTCATTGGTGGGTGCAGCTGTTGCCGTGATATCGTCAGGCCTCATCATTGGGATGAGAATCTCGGGGACTTTTGGTTATTTTTACTCAGACGGCCTGACGCAGGTCATGACGATAACAATAGCATCGATATACCTGACATCGCTAGCTTACTCTGTCTTTTACATCAAACACACCAAAGAGCCTCTATTCAAATTCAGGTGGTACTACTCACTTGTAGATCTCTTTGTGTTTACGATGGTTCTCGCGGTTGTCGTCAACGATATTGGATTCATATGGATCGCCGTGGAAGCTACGACGGTCACGAGCGCTCTCTTGGTAGCGCTTGAGAAGGAACGTACCAGCGTCGAAGCAGCATGGAGGTACACTCTCATTGTTTCTGCAGGACTGGCAACTTCTCTACTTTCCGTAGTGTTCGTATATTATTCTCAGGGAACTCTCTCCATCTCAAGTCTAATCGGAAGATCAGTGGCAAACGTTCCGATCATGGCGCTTGCCGTTGGTTTTGCCCTAGTAGGATATGGAACAAAGGCTGGGATCGCGCCGATGCATGCATGGCTTCCGGATGCGCACAGCGAGGCGCCGTCGCCCGTAAGCGCGATGTTTTCTGGCATTCTCCTTCCCACATCGCTCTACGCATTTGCAAGAACATTCGGTCTGCTCCAAGGCAGTCTGGCTTTTGATTCAATGCGAAACCTCACAATTGGCTTTGGAATATTCACTGCTCTCGTTGCTGCAGTGATTCTGGGATATCAACGCAACTACAAACGAATGCTTGCGTATTCCAGCATGGAGAACATGGGGATAATACTGGTTGGTTTTGCTCTAGGCGGGGTGGGCGCGATTGGCGCGGTGATACAGATAGTTGCGCACGCTTTTGCCAAGTCATCTGCCTTCTACGAGTCTGGGAATATACTCGCTTCATACAACAGCAAGAACATGTCTGAAGTTCAGGGCGTTGTGAATCGTTTGCGATCCACGGGATACTTGTTCTCGCTATCGGCACTGTCCGTTACTGGAGCTCCGCCATTCGGCGTGTTCATTGGTGAGTTTCTAATCCTGGCGCAGGCTGTAAACTCTGGAAATCTTCTGTTGGCAGCGCTTCTCGGGCTATCCTACGCTTACGCATTCATCGCCCTAAACCGGCAATCAATAAAGATGATATTCGGATCAGGAGAAGAGAATGCGTCTGTTTCCATGGATTCGAATGCCCAAACACAGGAAATTGTAAGGGCTACAAAGGAAGATCGTCTTTCTCTAGTCATCCCTTTCATCAATCTCATCATCTCACTGGTGATAGGAATCTACATGATTCCCGTCCTGCTTCAAGCCGCGGTCTCGTTTGGATTGTGAGTAAGATCATGGTGCCGACGTTTGTAGAAAGAAGAAAAGGGGAAGAGCCCAAGGATTCAATCCAGCTCTCGACTCTCTTTGAGATAGATAGCGAGACGTTTGCCGTCTTGACAGACACGCAAAACAACAAGACGATTCTAAGTGACGCTCCGTCGGAACTGGGAGAAGAGGCTGGCCTTATGATGAGGGGTCAGGAAGCAGCTCCAGGGGTTCAGGTCGATCTGGATACCAAGAGCAAAATTGAAGGGTATGGCGTCTTCACGTTCTCGTATGGTCCAGTGACTTCAGGGATACCAGAAGCCGGCGGCTTTAGGTTTGTCACCTATGGAGAGAGAGTCACCAAGGTGATACCCATGATCAATTTCAAGAAGCGGGCTGTCGAACTGGCAGTAGTTGGGATGGATCCTGAAAACGCCTTGCTCATTCTAGAAAGGTCTGCGGGGAATTTCTCGGCTTCTTACTCCACGTGCTTTGTGACAGCAGTTGAGGATGCGCTCGGCATCGAGGTCCCGCAAGAAGCAAAGTGGACCAGGGCCGTTGCGATGGAGCTGGAGCGAATCTACAATCACCTGCACGTGTTTGCAAGAGAAGCAGAGGCAGCCTCGCAGAACGTAGCTACAGCTCAAACCAGCGCCCTCATGGAACAGGTTTTGCGACTCAATGCAAAGTACTTCGGGCACAGGTATCTGTTTGGAGTAAATGATATCGGCGGAGTGAAATCTGGTCTTTCTGAAAAGGAAAAAAGAAACGAACTATTCCGTTCTTTGCGTTCGATAACGAGTGAATTCTCGAAGATTATAGAGTACTTCCTGTCTTCAAGAATATTCTTGGATAGACTGCAGAACACAGCAAAGCTCTCAAAAGAAGATGCGCTCTCGCTGGGCGCGGTTGGGCCCGCAGCAAGAGGTTCTGGTTTCGATTGGGATGACCGGGTCACATTCCCTATCCAGCCCTACAACGACATTTTTGTGAATGTTGAAACGGAAATCGGCACGGACACGATGGCAAGAATCATGGTCAGGATCAACGAGATTACTTCAAGCACTACGGTCATCCAAGAACTTTTGGACAAGATGCCGTCTGACGGGATCAAATTCAAGACATCGAAACAACCTCGCCTTGATTTTTCATTGTGCAGGATAGAAAGTCCGAGCGGTGACTTGATTCAGGCAGTGCAGGTTGGGGAAAAAGGGAAAATCAAGAAGTTGCACATCAGACCATCTTCCCTTGCGAACTGGATGCCATTTGCAAAGAGCTTGGAGGGTAACGTCTTTACCGATTTTCAATTTGCATTCGAAAGCTTCGGCCTAAACTACGCTGATTCAGACAGATGAACGATTGATCGAAAAATGGTAAAACTCTGGCTCCTTCGCGGATTGAGAAAAGGTATCATCACTACAAAGTACCCGGCAAAGAGTCCTACGCCAGAAGAGGTACCGCGGAGATCTTCTCCTCCGCATTCAACTGAATCATCAGACTGGGAAAAAGGGCGCGAGACATGTCCGACCGGCGCGATCGAAGCCGCATCTCCGAAAGAAGGCAGAATTGATATTGGCAAGTGCATTTACTGCCAGAAATGCTCTCAGGCAGGTTTTGCGTTTGAAAGTATCGGGAGTGATAGCCTTCAATCGTACTTTGCAGACTCTAGCAACACATCTAACGAGGAGTTGCTCAAGAGATATGAGCACGCTTGGAAGACGTTCAAGCGGTCATTTCACATTCTGATGGTCGACGTTGGTTCGTGCAACGCATGTAACTATGAAGTGCAGAACCTTTCAAATCCTTACTATGATCTTCATCGCTTGGGCATTTTCTTCACCAACTCTCCCAAACACGCCGATGCTCTAGTTGTCGTTGGCGCGCCTAACAAGGCGATGGAAGGTGTACTCAAGCAGGTGTATGATAGCATTCCGGAACCGAAACTTGTCATTGCGGTTGGAGCATGCCCGATAAGCGGAGGTATATTCAAAGGAACAGAGAGCTTTGTCTCTCCACTCCGGGAGATAATCAAAGTGGACGTGGAGATACCTGGATGTCCACCCAGCCCGATTCAGATCCTGCAAGGTCTGTTGATGGCAATGGGAAAAGTAAAGCCGAACGGAGCTTCTGTTCATGACGAAAGAGGATCTCTGACTGAAAAGGAGGCAGTTGTCTAGCTTGCCCTCTGACCTGGCTGTTCTCACAGCGGCAACGTTCGTTCTGTTTGGCGGAGCAGCTTTGATGGGAATATTCTCCAAACGAGCCAGCTACTCTCTCGGCGTTGCAGCTTCTGCGGTAGGTGCGGCTCTTGCCTTGTCTGTTCTTGGCTCTGGCGTGACGTATACGCTAGATCTTTGGAACATTACCCCGGGCAACTCAGCTCAAATTGCAATCACGCCGCTTAACTCGTTCTTTCTTCTGATATCTTGCCTAGTCTGGCTGGGAACCTGCGGCTATTCGATCAGCTACGATGACGACTATCCAAAGTCGCTTTCTTCGCTGTTGATCCTCACGATACTATCGATGACACTGATCCTCGTCGCAGGCGATGCAATACTCTTTCTCGTTGGATGGGAAACGATGACAATCGCGTCATTTTTCATGATACTGCAGGGAAAGGGAAGCAAGAAAGGAGTATTGAAC
>JAKBSX010000348.1 GCA_021844725.1 Actinomycetes bacterium
GATGATTTCCAGGAGACAAGTCATAGATAAATGGTCCATTGGGGGTGGCTAACGAGTCAACTGCGGCATCAACTCCTGCAAGACTTCCATTTAAGATGAAAGGCACCCCTTGTGAAACCCACTTGGTTGCCAATGAAACGTTTGTCGCTGGGCTGGACTGGTTGTCTTTGATGTCCATTTGAATCGGATGTCCATTGATTCCCCCTTTAGCATTTGTAACCTTGGCAAGATCATTCAAGGCTTTTGCTTCCCGGCTCCCCAGGAAGGCACCGGCTCCCGTCTCAGATACAAGCGCATGAAAAACCACTGGTGATCCACTCGCTGCACCGCTTTTGCCTGCCGCCGAGGAGGTTGGAGTTGAAGAAGCATTTGATGTCGTAGAACTGCTACCACATGCGGCCAAAAGTGTCGCTGCTGCAACACCTATCAACACCGTTCTCCCGTATTTACGCGAATGCAAGCTGCTAATTAAGCTCGCTTTACTCATTATTTACCCCATGTCCTTAATCTATTATCGCAGTGCTAACCACTGGGATAGAAAATATTACACTATTTGATCAGAACGATTATTCCATATTGGCACGATCAAAATCAAAGGTATTCTCGCTATCAAAACGCTTTCACCTTGCGTAATCCCCGACTCGGACCTTGCCACAAAATCTTTCGTCACATCAATTTATCTAGAGTCACTGACTCACTGACTGACACTTCTCATACAATTTGCTAGCGAAAATCTACATCAATTCTGGAGAGATTTCCCTAATCTCTCCTCTGAAAAGCTCACTACTTCACATGATTAGTCTTTAGAAAAGTATTAACGGCAGAGTTACTTGATGAATTCATCCATCCGGGGTTCTACCCCCTTGCTCTTAAGTGACTCTATGAACATCTGATGTATCCTTGGATCCTGATCTTCATATTCAACCTGCTTTCCGCCTTTATTAAGACTCACGTCCACACCTATAAACGCATCGCGCTTGTCTTTACTAAAGGGATACCTAAGGCCGCCAAAAGCCACCGCAAGATATCTCGCAGGCTCAGAACTAGTATTAAAGTGCTGGTGAAACATCATGTCCTCAGGAGCATAGACACAGCCGTGCTCCCAATCAAACCGCTGGAAATCCTTATCTCCTTCAAACCAGAAGATCGAATACCCTGATCCGGTCACCGGGAAAATGTGAAAATCTGCACCATGCCGGTGACCTTTTTTGTAAGTTCCCACTGGCATCTCGGACATGTGCGCATGCATGGTCCCTTGCGCCAAGGCAAACATGATGTTTGATCCTCCAGCACCCCGATCTTTCCATTCCTTGAGCTCGAACGTACTCAGATCCGGAACAAAGTTAGTCTCCCACATGTGCTTGCCAGGTCTCATCGGAATAAAGTCGCCCTCCCCTTCGAAGAAGCGATCTTCACCCATCCGCCCCACAAATTCATAGGGGTTGTTGAAAATAAACTCCGTGTCACGAAACAGCTTTAATATCATCGGCAGATTAGTGGTCGAAACCATACGGGCCGGAGCAGTTCCACTGGTATTGAAGTGCCGATACTTGGCATTCAGTGGAATTGCAAATAAGCTCTTCGGACCCCACTCGAATGAATGGCGCTTTCCATTTCCCCGATCGATAGTCGTACTTCCATGACCGTCGATAACGTAAACCACTTCTTCGTACATATGCTGCTGTGGCTCTGTGGATTTTCCGGACGGTATCTCGAGTACAACGCAGTCGAGATAGTCTCCCCGTCCTCTGGTAAATGCAAAAGCGGCGTTTACGCCAACTCTGGACCATGGCTTCAGGTCAAGAGTGCGCAGGTCAAACCCAAAATCTTCATAAACCGGAATCCCCTCGTCTTTTACCCAATCGAGATATGGGTCTTGAAGCAGACGCGTATCTGACATTACTTTCCCCTCTGTTTAACATTTATTGAGAACACTAAAATGGCCACCATACCAGGCCACTTGCCTACTTCTTAAAATTTCGCACTGAACCCGTGGTCAGCTTTTTCTAAACTCAGCACCCTAAGTCAAATAAAACTCCTTCACTAACTCAATCTTTCATAAAAGCTTCCACAAGCGAAAGGAGTGTCTTGGGAAGTTCAAGGTTAGGAGAGTGTTTACAGTCCAGGGTCACGATTTGGGCGTGAGGTATGGCACCTTTAATGTGATCCGCCCAATCACTCTCGAGAAGTTCATCCCGCTCCCCTTTTACCAACATCACCGGAGTCTTGCACCCTATCAACTGGGTTGGCCAGGGATCATCGATCTGGGGTCGTAACTCGGAAGGCAATTCAGCGGTGGGAGCTTTCATTGCCCGGTAGTGGCCGATCTTTCTGGCCCAGAATAACCGCTCTTGGAAGTGACCATCTATTCCCGGAAATTCATCGGTAAGCAGATTGACCACCCGCATCAAGTCTTCCTCGCTGCCATCCCACCTTCCAAGCTGATCACGGAAAAGGTCAGTCCTCCATGCCCCACCGGTACCTGAAATGCTGACTACGCAGTGCACTCTCAACGGCGAGGGCTGGACAAGTGAGCGCAAGGCGGTAGACCCACCGTAGGAACTGCCAATGATTCGGACAGAATCTGTAACATTTAGGGTGCTCAGAAACTCCGCAAGGTGAACAAGACGGAATTGATAAGTCGAACGGTCCAAAAATACCACCTTGTCGGTACCGCCGAAACCCAGCATATCCGGAGCTAAAACCCGATAATTCTCAGCCAGTGGCTGAATCATAGCCCCCCAGCTGACAGAGGAACACCCACCCCAGGCACCATCGTGCAAAAGGAGAACTGGCTGGGCATCCCGGTCGCCGGCTTCAAGGTACCTGGTGACGAATCCCCCTGCTCTAACGTAACGTTCCTCGGCCCCGGAAAATAAAGTGTCCACTAAGTCTCCTACCAAATCTCAAAATCATCGGGGTTCGCAACCCGGGTTCGGGCCCAGTACTCAAGCAGCGGAAGTGGCCAGTTCTGGCTCACTCTGCCAAACTGATTCTTATACCAGCTCTTCACTTCTGGTATTCCCCAGGCCATCTGTTGATTGGCAGCATCGATTTCCCTGTTGAACTCCTGAAATACATCGGATCGGCACTGCAGCGCTTTATGTCCTCCCTCAATGACTAAGCGAATGCATTCAAGTGCAAAGTTGACTGCAGACTCTGAAGCCACGGTGATGCTGCCGTTGGTAAGAAAGTTGGTATTTGGACCGTACAGGCAGAAGAAATTGGGGAAATTGGGAATCAAAATTCCGAGATACGCCCGGGCATCTCCCTGCCAAAAGTCATGAAGCTCAACCCCTCTCATCCCAAAAATCTGCATAGGCTGGAGGAAATCTGATGCGTTGAAACCGGTTGCATAAATAATCACGTCAGCCGGATACTCCTGTCCATCCTGTGTTACTATGCCACCTTCGGTCAGCCTTTCAATGGGATCAGTAACCAGGTTGACATTCGGTGAGGTCAGCGCCTTAGCCCAGGCCCCGTTGTCCCGCAACATTCTCTTTGAGTACGGAGGGTACTTGGGAATAACTTTTTCCAGCAGATCCGGATGACCCGCAAATTGGGTTTCCAGATATTCGGTTAGAACTTTTCGCAAAGAATCATTAGCTTCAGACACCGAACCGTTTGCAAACCGGTCCCAATCCGGATCGACCTTGGAGTACCTGTACCGCCCCTTTATATTTGTCCAAAACTGATAAAACCTGAACCATCTGTGATATTCAGGGATAACCCGAAACAGCCACTTTTGCCCGTCCGGAATCGGATCATGATAATTCGGGGTGGGCAGTAGCCATGGAGCGCTGCGCTGAAACACAACCAGCTCTTTTACCCGACTGTAAATACTCGGGATCACCTGGTACGCGCTGGAACCGGTCCCAATCACCGCGACCCGCTTGCCCTCTAAATCGAGGTCCGAATCCCAATTGGCGGTATGCATCGACGCACCTTGAAACAACTCCTGGCCTTGGATCTGCGGGATCTTGGGACGATTGAGCTGGCCGACTGCGCTAACAATAAAATTGGCATTGTAGGTAGTGACAGTGCCCTGGTCATCTTTGACTTGGACGTCCCACCTACTGACGGTCTCATCCCACCTGGCACTAATGACTTCAGTGCCAAAACGAATAGCGTCTCTCAAAGATGCACTTTTTGAGAACTCCTGAAAGTATCGAAGTACCTCGTCTCTTTCGGTGTATTCAGTAGGCCAGTCATTTTTTTGCGCAAATGAATAGCTGTAGGCAAAATTACCTGTATCCAAGCGGCACCCGGGATAATGATTCTCTAACCAGGTTCCACCTACGTCAGGATTCTTTTCAAGTACAGTAAACGAAATTCCCGCCTGCGCAAATGTGTATGCTGCCGCCAAGCCGGACATACCCGCTCCGATAATTATCAGGTTAAAACTCTCTTTGGCTTTCTCCTGAAGCACCGGCTTAATGACTTTTTGCTGAGGCAAACCAAGTTCGCTTTTAAGGAGTGCTACATAATCCTCTGGAATATCTCCCGTCAAGTACTCCATAATGGTCTGGACGCTGTGTTCATCCCCTTCTGGAGTGGGTATAAATCCATCGCCGCGCAATTTCTGGAGAAC
>JAKBSX010000349.1 GCA_021844725.1 Actinomycetes bacterium
CCCCAATTGCATCGTATGGTTACTTAGCCGGGATGACTTGTCTGCGAATCGGACTGACGAAGAGGAAGTTCAGTAGAAATTAAAGAAACAGTCGTGGTTATGACTTACGCTTCTCGAGAAGTGCCTTGAGCCGCTCCCGATGATCCTCTGTCTTGAAGCATATGACCTGAGCATCAGCTTCGCTCTCGAGCAAATCTTCCAATGTCATCGTCGGAAGGTTGTTAAGCAGTTGCTTCGAAAGACTCAGCATCTCGCGAGATCTCTGGGAAAGCTTCTGAGCGAAATCGAGCGTCTCGGACACTAGCTTGTCAGGCTCACAGATTTGATACACGATCCCTATACGTTTGGCTTCCTGAGCATCGATCGGCTCCCCCATCCAGAGCAGGATCTTTGCGTAGTTCATTCCAACCACTCTAGGAAGGAAGAAGTGAGCACCCATGTCTGGAATAAGTCCGATGTCCCCGTGAACCATCGCAAGTTTTGCATCCGAGGCTGCGAATGCTATATCGCTCGCAAGCGCCAAGGCAAAGCCCCCGCCATATGCGAGGCCGTTGATCGCCGAGATTATAACCGCCTCGTGGTTTGAAATTGTCCTAACAAGCCGGTTCATGCGACGCATGTAGTCGGCGCCAGCTTCGCCTCGGGCCATACGCTTTATGTCGCCCCCAGCGCAGTACGCTCTGCCCTTTCCTGTCATCACCACCACTGGAGTGACCTCAGAGTTGATGGATTCCAGAATCTCTACAATCTCCTCAGCCATCACGACATCAAGGGCATTGAGCATTCCCGGATTGTTGAACTCCAGCAAAATCACGTCACCATGTCGGGATACTTGAGTCAGGCTTTGAGCCATCAGATTCTCCTTTATCGTACCAATTCTAAGTACTATGAAATGTTGTGAACAAGCTCGTCACGGAAATCAGGATGAGCCACCCCGATAAGCGCACGCGCGACCTTGGAAGGCGACAAGCTCCTCAGATCTGCAGCGCCAAACTCCGTGACGACAAAATCGATCTGCCCCTCAGGAAGGGTGATCGGGACATCGTCATGAAATTGAGTGACAATATTGCTCTTGCTTCCGTCTCTCGACGTTGACCGTAAGGCTACAATGCTAAGTCCATTGCTTGCGGCGCGGGCTGCAGGAGCAAAATCCGGAAGGCCACCCGGTGCTGATATAACCCTGTCCCCCAGCTTTTCTGCATTTGCCCTTCCTGCAAGATCGATCTGCAGCACGCTGTTGATCGCATAGAGATGGTCCATGCTGAGCAGTACGCTCGCATCGTGTGTGAAAGCGCAAGAGCGGAATTCAACCTCGTGATTATGATCGAGATACTTATACAGCGAGGGACTTCCCCAAGCCATAGCAGTGACCATCTTGCGACAGCCTAGTGGTTTGGTTGAATTGGTCACGTTGCCGGTGTTATAAAGCTCCACTACACCATCGGTGAAAACCCCAGTGTGGATACCGAGATTGCGCGGAGGATTAGAGGCGAGTTCCTGCAACATCGCATCTGGAATAGAGCCGACCCCAGTCTGAAGCACAGCACCGTCTGACACAAGGTCTGCAACGGTCTGAGCTATTCTCCGCTCTCCCTCATCTATAGACGGCGAGACCACCTCAACTGCACCTTCGTGGGTGCCAAACCAGAAGTCAATCTGATCAGGTGTGACGCATGTCTCACCATAGGTATGTGGGATGCTCTCATCTATCTCGGCCACTACTAGAGGCCGCAGAGCCAGCACGGCTGGCATGTAGTCGACCGACACCCCGAGCGACATCCTCCCTTGCTCGTCTGGCGGAGAAAGGTGTAGGAATAGAACGTCAGCCCGCTGATTCCTAGACAGATACAGATCCGGAATCTGCGACAGAGGAAATCTGTAGTATTTGATGCTATCGTCACCGGTAACTCTCCTTAGCCCCTTACCCGGAACCCAAGCATGGATCTTAAGATACTCGGGAGCAAGCGGCGCAAACGGAACAGAGTCCATTGGAGAAAGCATGTAGATATTCAGATCGGAAAGCCTGGATCCATAGAGAGCAAGCTGTTCTTCAAGCCAGCGAGGCTCTGCTGCCGCAGAATGCATGACAATTCTCGAGCCATTGCCCAACATGGGCAAAAGCTCTTCAAAGTTCTCAAGCTGTTTCACCTCTGCGTTCCTGAATCGCCGGCTTCCGGATAGTCGTAGAACCCCTTGCCTACCTTCTTGCCCCAGCGGCCTTGCCGATATAGTGTTTCGAGAATATCGTTAGGCTTAGCAGCCTCGTTGCCCGTTTCCTTGTACTCATCGAGCCTTGCCAGATAGCTGACATCGACGCCTGCGACATCCATTAGATAGAAGGGTCCCATTGGATGACCCAACCCCCTAGTCACAGCTAGGTCAATATCTTCCGCAGAGGCATACCCGCCTTCAAGCAGGTTCATGGCTTCTCTAGTCAGCGCCCTGAAGATTCGGTTGACTATGAAGCCTGGAATCTCTTTTCGCACAACCACGGAGGTACGACCGATGTTATCGCAGAAGTCGAGAGCTGCTCTTTCCACCTCTTGAGTCACTCCAGGATGCAGCACCACTTCAACCAGGTCCATCACTAGCACCGGATTGAAGAAATGCAAATTGATTACCCTTTCAGGACCGTCCGTCACCGCGGCAAGCCTGGACCCTACGATGTTGGAGCTATTCGAAGCCAAGATCGTTGGCGGCGGACAGAGTTTGCCGAGGGACTCGAAGAGTGAGGCCTTGGGCGCAAAATCTTCAATGATCGCTTCGATCACCACAGACGCGCCATCTACACAACCCTCGAGCGAATCTGCGAACTTCAGCCGCGCCACTGTCTCCTGTCGCTGCTCCTCCGTGATGCGGCTTTTCTCTACCCTTGAATCCAGGTACTGCGCCGAAAACAGCCTGGCAGCGTCTAGCACTGGGTTCGAAAGGTCGTATATAGAAGTATCTAGGCCCTTTAGTGCGCAGTGAAGCGCTATCTGCCGACCCATGGCACCAGCTCCAATTACTGCGACCTTATCCATCTTCAAATCTCCTAAGCTTTCCCGACCGACGCCGGCTTGGTCTGGTCTCCGAACTTGCCTAGCGCAGCCTTGCGCTCTGGCGAGAAGTAACAAACATTCGAGACCTCTATGTCAAAATCAAAACCCTGGCGAAAACCTATAAGGTGATCAACCGATCGCTTAACACCTCGGACCGCGGTCTGGACATTACCGCAGATAAGCTTGGCTATTTCCGAAGCTCTCTCTTCAACTGCGTCATCGGCAACTAGATGAGAAACGACCCCCATCGAGTGCGCCTCTTGAGCATCGATACGGCGACCAGTCATGGCAAGCTCCTTTGTACGAAGCGGGCCGGCAATTCTCGTGAGTAGCTGGAGTGCCCCTCCGGCAGGTATAAGGCCCCACCGAGCCTCCGGCAAGCCAAACTGCGCTGTCTCTCCAGCAACAATCAAATCTGCCGAAAGAGCCAGCTCAAAGCCACCGCCCAGGCAGTAGCCAGTGACTGCAGCAATCATTGGCTTGGACCTTTCGTTCATAGCCAAGAAAAATGGAAACACAACACTTCTCCTGTAGCTATCGGCTTCCTCGTCGCTTATACCCTGCCGCTCCTTAAGATCGACACCGACACAAAAAGCCCTTTGTCCGGCACCTCGAATGACCAGTACTTTCACCCTGGGATCTGCCTCGAGATCTTCGACAGTTCGCCTCAACTGGTGAAAAACATCCCTGTTTAAGGCATTCAGTGCCTCAGGCCTGTTCAGAGTCACCCAAGCGATGCCGTCCTCGGCTTCAAACCGTACAAGATCAGTCATGATGTCATACCCCCTAACGCCCACGAAATATTGGAGTACGTTTTTCCCTAAAGGCTGAAATTCCCTCACGGAGATCCTCGCTTGCGAACAAAGTTGCGACACCCATCCTTTCCAAAGCGAGGCCAGTGCTGAGCGGACTGTCATTCCCAAGGTAAAACACTTGCAAAAGTATTCTCATCGCCAGTGGACTGAAACCTGCGAGCCTCTCAGCCAGAGCCGAGGTCCTGTCACTCAGCTCAGTTGTGGGAACGACCTGATTTGCCAACCCGAGTTCGTAGGCCCTTGCGGCTGAGATTATCTCACCCGTCAACAGCATCTCTATTGCCACTCCCTGCCCTACGGCATGGACTAAGCGCTGGGTGCCCCCATATCCGGGAATCGCTCCGAGCGTTATCTCGGGAAAGCCAACACGGGCCGAGTCCGCCATGATTCGCAGAGTTGAAGCCAGGCACAATTCAAATCCGGCACCCAATGCCAACCCATTGACAGCAGCAATCACTGGCTTTCCAATAGCCTCGATCCGCTGATACAGAGCTTGAGCCTTTTCTGAAAGCATCATCATTTCGGCTGAGCTCTTTGACTCAAGTTCCTTCAGGTCAGCGCCAGCCGAGAACACTTTTTCCCCGCTCCCGGTTATGACCGCAACACGCAACTCCTCTTGCGAAGCAACGGTGTAAAACACCTCGTCCAGATCGGCCAACGCTTCCTCACTCAGAGTGTTCATAACCTCAGGACGGTCACTAGTAATGTTTGCGATGCTTCCGTTTATACC
>JAKBSX010000350.1 GCA_021844725.1 Actinomycetes bacterium
GTTTTTTACCCATTTTAAGGATTTACAAGTCCCGCTGCTTCCAGCCGTTCTAAGCTGGCCCTGATTATTCGAGGATAGAGGTCTCTAGGACCATTGAGCCTGTCCTGGTGGACAGTTCCAAGGTCAAGCAACAGCAACATAACCCTCAAAATACCACTCTGGCTCTCCAGCAATTCAACTCCCATTTGAATCCCTTCACTCAAGGATCTGACTTTCTATTTACCCAACGTTGTCTGATTTTCAATATGTGCTATATACAGGGCGGCAGCTCATAGTATCAGATTCGGGAAGTTCACACATCTTGAAAGAAACCACTCGATTCACTCAACTTGTGAAGTGTCGAATTGTTTCGAATACTGATTTGCGACATAGGTTACTCACATCTTGAGAGTAGGAAGGAACAATTGATATACCACTCGAGGACCCTTTGCAGCCGGATTATTTGAAATCAACACATAGAGTCTTGTTGCCTCTACCTTAAATACGCCACAAATCATTTCAGAATGGAAATTGTAGACATTGAGAAGAAGAAAGAGTACTTATAAATCCTTAAAATGGGTAAAAAACATACTTGATGCTGAGGGTATAATATGGAAGAAGAAATAGTCAAAGTGGAATTATCCAGGCTGATAGAAATTGCCAGGTCACAGCCAGGTATATGTGAAATTCAAGAAGTCTATGGTGAATTTAAGAAGCAGCGCGCTGCAATTGCTCCGTATCTTAGAACTATATCTCCACAAATAGTGACATTCACATCCAATTCGTCGACGTCGTGAGTAGTATGCCAACGTGGGGCGAGATATTAGTTGAATTGCAGAAGTCAACTGTACCAGGTAGTCCTCCCCCATTTGATGCAGTAAGGCGGAAGTACCTTGCAATATTATCATCTTACACCGGGCGGAATACGGTCTTGTATTCCACGTATTGGAACAAGCCCATAGCAGATCCAGCTTCCATCCTAATCAACGATGAAGATGTTCAAGGATTCATGGAGGTTTTCCACGGCCTTCATGGAAACTCCTTGGATTTGATCATTCATAGCCCAGGTGGTCAGGCAGAATCTGCCGAAGCTATTGTTTCTTACGTGCGATCAAAGTTTTCAGACGTGAGAGTTATAATCCCACAGTTGGCAATGTCGGCTGCTACGATGCTTGCCTGTTCAGCAAATAGAATGATTATGGGAAAGCATTCGTCAATCGGTCCAATAGATCCTCAACTCTTGGTCACCGATAGTCGTGGAATGGGTCAATCAATTCCCGCTCAGGCGATACTCGACCAATTTGACATGGCCAAGGAGCAATTCAAGAAGCCGGTCAACGTTGGCCCATGGCTCCCGATTCTGGAACAATATGGGCCTGCATTGCTGGTACAGTGTGAATATGCTATCAATCTGTCTAGGGAGCTAGTCCAGAATTGGTTAGAACGCTACATGTTTGCGGGGGACAAAGAAGGAGGAAAGACTGCAGAAAGAATTGCAAAGTTTCTATCGAATCACAATAATTTCCGGAGCCATTCTAGGCACATCAGCATTCAGCAGGCCCAAGAAATCGGCTTGAAAGTCGAAGCATTGGAATCTGACCAGGAACTTCAAGATAGGGTCCTCTCAGTTTTTCACGCTACAAACCATACATTTGGTGCCACAGGCGCTGTGAAGATAATCGAAAATCATGAGGGAAAGGCCTTTATCAAGCAGCAGTTAACTCTCGGTGTTCAAAGAGAGCAAAGAGAACAGGGAAAAAAGTGATGCCTCTCTTACAGTCTGCTCAAAGCAATTTACACAATTACTGCCAAATTGCGTAAGATTTGACCCGTTTTCTATGGCGCACACACAGGCTATGCTCTGTGGTCGACCGGCATCCAATGTCCTGTTTATGAATGCGGTTTATGGGTGCGACTTGCCTGTCTCCGACGAATTCAGACTGCTTGTGCCTGAATGTGGAAAAGGCAGTGTCGACGTGATACCACGCCCAGTAGATCGCCGCTCGGTCAAATTCATATGTAGGATAAATACGATGCAGAATAGGCCTGGAGAGGCGGAAGACCTGTTACATGCCTGACCTCCGCAGGTTGCCGCCCCTCTGATGTTTTGCTTTTCGCATACTCTATTTTGTAATCAGCATACAATAAGTGCGCTGCTGCGCTTCCAAGCTTCATACCTGTCAGGAAGAGGCGCCCGGCGCCTGCAGTATGTTCTCAATGTCAACCAGCATGTCCGCGACCTCTTTCCCCCTGCATGTAAGTGATATCATCCTTTTCGGCTGGTAAGTAATGCTGTCGACTCTGCTCTCTGCTAGCCCCATGTCTTCCAGTATCTTCAGGCTCTTCATCAGCAGCCGCAGCACGCCCTTCTACCCTTCGAAATCATACTGTTTCATGTGGACCATTTCGCAAACAGATGGCACATTGCAGTTCGCGCATGCCTTCAGCGGAAAGGCATACATAAATAATATCCAATACCTTATGCAAAATAAAGCACTTGACGACCTTCCTGGTGTTCAATGCCCCGGGAGCACCAGCGGTGGCGCGAACCGGGCTGGACGGCACAATTTCGGCTCATGCTGTGCGAGACTTTCGAGCATCAATTCGCTGATGACGCAAGCTGTTAGAACAACGAGAAGGACGTGGTATGATAGATTATAGCTTGGTAACATAGTGGATTAAGTGCCTGAGTACTCTGCCGACCGCACACTTGGGGGAGACACCTTTTATTGGAATCACAGGTGCTGCAATGCTGTAAAGGATATCGAACTGCAACCCAGCTTCGGGCCTAGGAACCATGCAATACTCCGCCGAAAGACAAACGATTGATTCGACGGCATGACATACCTCATGAAATCCGCTAACAGGTTTCGTTGCAAATATCACAGGAAGCATAGGCTGAAACAAGGTGGTGCTACAAGGAGAGAATGATGTTAAGTTAGAGGTTCAGATCCAGGAAATCTGCAGGTAGGAGGAATGAGGTGCTTACAAAGGAGATATGCTACAATGTTAGGCTGGTCGCATAGGGCGTCAGATCATGACTTCATGTGTATCACCATTTCTCGCTACATTCTTATGGGTCTTCGTGAAGTGAGTATAACAGGTGAGAATCGGAGACAATTCTTTGGTAAAAAATACAGTGTCCATTACTTGAGGTGGCCTTCTTGAAAATACTCTGGATGAGTCACAGATGCATGGAAAATCCACTTGCCGGTGGAGCAGAGAGAACGATTTATGAAATCGGCAGAAGGGCGGTTAAGGCTGGTCACGAAGTCGATTTATTGACGAGCAGTTGGCCTGGAGCATCGAGACATCAAGTGATTGAGGGGATTCGAATTCATAGATATGGATCTAAATTCCTCCCTCACCTCATACTACCTGCCTACCTGAAGCGCCATAATGACGCCGATTTGGTTATCGATGATTTGGCTCACGCCGCCCCTTGGTTTTCTCCTTGGATGACACAAATTCCGGGACTAGCTCATTTTGCTCATTTGCACAGAAGGACTATCAGTATGGAAGTTGGTCGCGTTTTGTCTTCTGTAATGATTCGACTGGAGAGAATGTATCCTTTACTGTACAGTGACTGGCCGTTTGTAACTTATTCTCAATCCTCAAAGATGGATCTTGTAAGTTTGGGAATAGATGAACGTAAGATCGCTGTGATTAACCCGGGTGTAGATACTGAAACTTTTTATCCCTCAAAAAAGTCATCCACACCTGAGTTGGTGTACTTTGCTGGAATGAAAAAATACAAGAGACCTGAGCATGTGCTTCTCATGTTTTCAAAGTTGAGGGAAACAGAGAAGGACACTCATCTTACTATGATAGGTAGTGGTGAGATGGTTCCGTATTTGAAGAAGTTCGCTCAGAATTTGAATCTGAATGGGCATGTGACGTTTGTCGAGAAATTAAATCACGGGCAATTATCAAAAATCGTGGCGAAGGCTTGGGTAAACATACACTGTTCAATTTCGGAAGGATGGGGGATGACAATTACTGAAGCTGCGTCTTCAGGCGTTCCCACTGCAGCATACAGAGTCCCTGGTGTTGAGGAATCCATTATAAATGGAAGAACTGGTATACTTGTTAAGAACAACGATTATTCGCTTCTATCTGATGCGGTGCAAGTTCTGATGCGGAAGAACAAAGAGTTTAGCTTGCAATGTAGAGCTTCAGCTGAAATTCACAGTTGGGAAAGCACAGCAAGTAGATGGCTATCTTTAATCAACCAGGTTTCAGATAGTGCTTAAGACACAACGATGACATTCAAAGACCCGGTAGAATTTGGTGTTTGCAAAATGGATCAACAGTCCGAAATAGAGCACCCCATGGTGAGTGTGATAATTCCCACCTTCAGGCGTAGAAGTAAATTGGAACGTTGTTTGGAGAGCCTTCTAACTAGTGAGTATAAGAGTATGGAAATAATTGTCATAAATGATTCGCCGGATGATGATATTCAGGCGCTCAAAGAGCGGTTTGATATAAGGTTGATACAACACGAAGTTAGCATATATGTTGTGGCTTCCAGAAATGAAGGCGCACGACTTGCAAAGGGACGCATCCTCTTCTTTCTAGATGATGACAATAGATCGGA
>JAKBSX010000351.1 GCA_021844725.1 Actinomycetes bacterium
GAATATCCAGTGGCCTACTCTGCCGAATGAGTTGTTGGACGCATCAAGCTGGTTGACGTTAATCGTCTGGAGGTTTGGCGCAATTAATCTTCCGCCGCTCTCAACGATCAGTTGAGATGGAAGATTAATCACCGCACTGTTATCGACCACTAGCGTGCCATAGATGAGAATCTTTGAACCGGCATTCCCAAAATTTACTGTACCATCTATCACGGTGGTCTGGTTTGCATCTATCGTAACATTCACACCGCCGCTAATCGTCGCAGTTCCCGTGATGCGGTCGAGATCCCAGTTAGTATTGCTCGTAACGTTCGGGCTGCTTAGTGCCGTCATTCCGTCAACGAGAGCATCGTATGCGTCGATCTTGCCGTAGCCTGAAGTTGAATTCCATGAGCCGCCAGTACCGGTGTAAATGGATTTTGCAGTTGCTGTAATCGATGAAATGAGTTGCGACGCCGGTTGTGACGGGTAACGGGACAAATATAAGGCGGCAATTGCCGCGACATGAGGCGCCGCAGCCGAAGTGCCATAGAACGGGTCTTCGAACTGCTGTAGGTACTGTCCCACGTAAGTGTGCACTTCATCAGTAGCCGTGATCACCGGGGTATTGCGAAACTGTAGTGCAGCCGGGTTCCCTTCGGGAAACATCGGAGAGGGACCCAATGAGCTGAAAGGCTCGATGGAGTTCTGATTTGAAGATGGGTAGGCCGCCACGCTTATAACATTGGGGGCCGCAGCATGCCCATAGACCTGGTAGAATGGAGTCGCGTGGGTCATCGTGAAGGATGGCGTAGTGTTTGGCTCAGCGCCCTCCGGGTGAACCAAGACCCTTACGTATCTCGAAGGCGCGCCCGAGTAATAATTGTCATAATCCACCATGATGTGAAAGGTGGAGTCGGAGAAGTATCCCGATGTTGTACTATCTGCCAGGTATCTTTGCGGCGGTCCCTGCCCTGGAGTGTCCCAGGAGCTGATGAGATTCCAGTTACTGTCGTACAGATAGAGCCCGAAGTAAACCTGCGGATTAGTCCATTCATCGTCCCACTGTAGGGCAACGACGAAACTGTTGTAATTACTGATGGTAAAAGTAATGACAGTGTCCACGTTGTCCCATGCGACCCAGCTTTTCGTTCCCACCTGGCTGATAACTGCCTGAGCCGTATACATTTCTCCGTTATCGTTTCCTGCAGCAGAGATATACACCCCGCCGTTTGCCTGAAAGTTTGCGATTGCCTGACTGATCTCGTAATCTTCGAACGACGGATCGTTGGTTACCCACCCCATGTCATCGACGATCACTTTGCAGCCGTCCGACGCCATGGTATTTATGACGCCCGCCATATCGAGAGGTGTGCTATACTCTGCGTTCCCGCTGGAGTTGATGTATGTTCCTGCGCCTCCGAAATCGATCGCCGCGCCCGGCGCCAGATCGTGGACAATTTCCATCATCGCAGTTCCCTCGTCGCCCGTGAAGCTGGTCGCATTTTCGCCGTTGTAATTGATCATTCCAATCGTGGGTGGCAGATCACCCGACTGCTGCGACTCCGTGTAGTACTGCGCTCCGTCGGATATAACACCCACTTTCACTCCGCTTCCGTTTGAATAAAACACTGACCTTGCGGAGTCAGCAAGAAGCTGGCTGTCTCCGACAGAAATTACGTCGTCTTTCTTGGCAACTGCGTAGCCGGGACTGTCCACAAACATAACGCCCTTCATGCCCGACAGATCGGAAAGCTTGTCCATAGGAATCCAGGCGAATAGCCTGAATTTCCCCTTGTTATGAATCGTACCTCCCCATGAAACAATCGAATCTGCAATAGCATCGATGCCGGATGTGATGGTTACGCAAAGAAACATCCTCCCCTTATTGTCGGCGGGGAAGAATTTCGAACCATACCTTTGTTTGAAAATAGAGTTTTGGAATATTCCGAGAGCAACATCCTTCTTGTAAGCACCGAATTTCTGCGCCAGCATGGGCTCATCTTCCTCTCAGAATTGTTAGTCTGGGCCGCCAGAACAGGCAACTGCAAGGAGAATCCAATAAAGAGCAGAAACAATAACGTTCGTCTCATGACGTACCTCCAACTGGTTTAAATGGTTCTTTCTGGTTTGTACTAGCAAACACAAAAGTGTTTTGGGGCACGTTCACCTCCTTTCGTCTCATTGTCTTCTGGCAACTACTGCAATTGCCTTCCCCCCTCCGAGCGTACCTACGGCAACTGCAAGGTTCCCTTTTACAGCAACCGCAGAAAGTATTGCATTGGGAATATTTAGCTGCTGTGTGAAGTTGTACCACGTAGAGCCATTGAAGTGCAGAAATGTACCATAATCTCCCGCGGCTACGATGTCGTTCCAAGCATTCCCCCGGATTGCTTCAACATAGTCGGTGGTTATTCCGTGTTGAAACATTTGCCATGTTGAATCCCGCAATGAGTTCTTCTGATACATCCCGTCACCAACCACATAGTAATTGTTACTATCAAACCAGACTCCTCTTATGCTCCACGATAAACCGTTCGTGCTGATCGTGTCTGCCTGTGTTCCCGTTATCTTAAGCAGCCTGCTGTATCCGCCATAATACAATGTCGAGACGGTGGCCAGTGCAAATTCCTTCCCGGTCGCGGGGTCGGTCCCTCCCCAGATGTCCTGAATGTCCTCTGTCGTACCTGTCGCTATGCTTTGCCAGGAGCTGCCGTCATAGTGCGCGTCAGTGCCTCCATCGCCTATCAAGCAGATATCATTGTCCGATGCCGCCCAAATCCTCTCGATGTTATGAGGTCCCCAAACGGAATTAAGCGCAAGCACTTCCGAGAATTCTGTCCCGTTCCAGTGTAAGAGGCCATTTCCACCGATCCAAAAATCATTGGGAGCTAAAGCAAAGACTGTCCTCCACTCATGGTAATATGTCTGGCCTTGATAATGATAGGGTACGCTCTCTAATTCCCATCCGTTTCCGTCCCAGCGTGCTATGTTGTAGAGCGTCGGAGATGCTTGTCCTACGGAATCCATCCTTTAAACCTGTCCGACAGTATACACAAGCGGCGGATCAGTACTCACTATTGCAACATCGTTTAGGTAACTTCCGCTACTGCCGTCGCCAAGCGTGTCAATTGTAAATGTCCAGTTGTGGCTAGTCGTATCAGCGCCACTGGGCGGACCGACGACGCTTGTTTTGCAATCAATCCCGGAAAAGAGCAATACGGCAATGAAACCACACACGAAATATCTTGACATTAGCTTTTCCCCTCTTCTCTTCTTCTCTGCCCCGCACCCGCAACTGAGCATTTCCTCAAACGACATTGCTCCCAGCCCGCAATTGCAGGTACGCAGATCAGAGATGTGTTCATAAGATTAGAAGATTTCTGGCTGCAATACTGAAAGAATGTTCTTAGCATTCGGCTCATGACCATTCCCGATAAGCATCAACTGTCATAAGATGAAGTCGATTGTTTCCGGGCTCAGGACTGATTGAATTTTTCCCGAACCTAATTCTTGTTTGCATACTGGGTGGCTCCCCTCTTCCTTCATAAATTTGATGAAGGCATGCTAGTCTGATAGACTCCCGGGATGATTGCTTCTCCTCACCTGTGTGTTGGATCCACAGGGTTGACCCCTTACGTTCGCTCTCCATCTCACCCTCAGTTTATTGTGCTTAGAGAAATACCATCATACTGCTCTACGTTCTGGAATCACCGCCAATTCCGACCAGAGATCGAGTTCACATCTTTTCCCTTTTTCCCCTAAGCCAGCTCAACTCCGGATCCGTCGTTCCATCAACTCCTTTCGGTCACCGATCGTGTCCTTGATCGGCTCTGTGGAACGACCGTGAAGGTGACAGAATCTCGCCTCAACATATTACAAAGTCAAGACCATCGGCAAAACTTTTTGTCAGCGCTAGCTTTCCAGATACAACTCTCTGTCCAGCGTCCTGTACTGTATCGCTTCCGCTATATGTTCGGGCATGATGTCTCCGTTGCCGGAAAGATCCGCTATCGTTCTCGCAACCTTGAGTATCCTGTCGTACGCCCTCGCGCTCAGTCCGAGCTTTGTTATCGCCTGCTTTAACAAATCCTCCCCCGATTTGTCTGCCTGGCAAAATTCTCGTATCTCTTTACTCTGCATGTCCGCGTTTTTGAAAAGCCCTTTTCGACCCTTGAACCTTTCTCTCTGAATTTCACGCGCTTTCTCAACTCTTCCTCTAACTGCCGATGATGGCTCACCAGATTTCTTGCTCGAAAGCTCAGCATACTTCACCGCAGGCACTTCTACATGTATGTCTATCCTATCGAGCAGAGGTCCGCTGATCTTCGACATGTACCTCTGTATCTGTACCTGGCTGCAGCTGCAAGAGGCGTTCGGATTTCCGTAATTGCCACATGGACATGGTTGCGTTGCCATTCTGCCATGTCGAAATCAAAGCAAAAAGGCCGCTCTCTAAGGCCTACCCTAGCAGGCTGTTGAAAAATATATTAATGGGACAAAAATCTTGATATGGACAATTTCTTTAAGATGGAAAACTGGTTAAGGCGCTGTGGATTTGAGATCTGTTGGGACTTCTGAAGTCCGGTTGTCT
>JAKBSX010000352.1 GCA_021844725.1 Actinomycetes bacterium
TCTGGACTCCGCCCTTCGTAACCGATCTTCTGTCCGTAGGCATAATTCGGCTAACCGACAATCGGCTATAAATAGTTATAATGATTAAATTGTATTAACAATGAATATCCATAAACAAATTAGAGGGGATTCAATGAGACTAAGCGTCTTTTCAGGAAAATCGAAAATGGAACAACTGTGCGATCAGTGCAGGAGGATTGTCAACGAACCATCAAGACAACGGACACCGACATGGATTGTTGACCGCGATGGCCATCGGTTTTGCAATCTTGGATGTGCCTTTTTATATTACCAGGTACACGTGGTTCCCACACACTGTTTCAGCTGCGGTGGATTGTTCGAGCCCACAACTGATGGAACGTTTTCTTATGTCGACGGCCGAATGAATCATTTCTGCTCAAACGCATGTGTCTCAAGGCGTTACGGTTTTGAAGAGATAGAGTGAAACGCCTGGATTAAAAAGACCGTTGCGGAGTGAAAAATTGATATCATGTTGAGTGGTCTTTCGGCCACATACGCCGGCTCAAAATATCAACTCCGTTCTTACGATTTTCAATTCGTCGCCATTTCTATTCAATCTTGCTCCGCCGAGAATCGTAAAAGTTGATAGGCCACTTCCCCCAATCTGCACTTCCTCGTTGATTATCTCAAGCTTCACCTACGATGAGAATGCGCCCTTGGTTGTCATTTAGGTACCTGTAGGGCAATGTTGTTCATATTGCTCGATCCTTTGCATTTCCCTGTCGACTACCTTACAGAGCATCCAAATCAGAGATCTACGGTCTGTAAGGGTGCAGGGCACAACCACAAGCTGGCGCCATGTTTCCTCACTGTCGAATTCACAGTAATGGATTTATAATATGATATGGTTTGGTCAAGTAACAACTTCCCTCAGGACGAGTATCTCGTCTTTGCTCGAGCAAACGGGCGCAATGAAGGGCACACAGGGAGAGAAGTAATGTTCTTTGCCGTGGATCTCACACATACATACTATATCGATGAAACATTACTAGTGGTACAGTTTTTTTGGCACTTGAAGTGGTTGGAGCTTGCAAGGTTCAAACAAATCATACATTTACATTTACGTTGTTTACCGGCAGAACAAGAATTAGAATTTAGCAAAAGCATGATTTTGAAGTTAGCACTTATTGTGGCAACTCAATTTATCATGGCGTATTGATGCCATGCTAAATTGCATTTCATGCTGGCGAAAGCAGAAACAAGTGAAATTTCACTCCATGCTGCTTTCCGATTTTCACATGCAGACTTAATGACAGACACAGACTGATAGTCCCGAAATTATGTCTATTATCTACGATCAATCGTAGAATATCATCTTAAGATGCGTTTCAAACCTGAAAACTTTCACGTCGAATCATGCGTGTGGGACGCTGCAATGGACATCTTGCGTCTTGAGGGGGCTGTTAGTAAGGTAATGAAATGAAAAATGGAAAGGTATTCGGTGCTTTACGAATGGTGGATGGAAACTGGGCAGTCAATGAGGAAAGCCAGATTCGCTCTGATCCGGTGGAAACACTGACCATGGGCTCAGCAAACACTCCTGTAACTGTAACCCTCTTAGAGCCATCTACTGTTATCAACCTGACAGGTAGAAATTTAACACTATTCTGTCTCGATTCATCTGGATCGGAGAAGAGGCTCGATATTCCTGCAAGTGGCAGAGCTTTTGTTCGAAGACCTAAAATGTGGCAGCGCTCATTTGGCGGATCTATTCAAATCGCTGACAAAATTGGGCTTGTGATACTTCTGGGAAGAGTGCAGCCGCAAGAGGATCTGCTGGGACCATCTGAAATTGTTGTGGGCCTTCCCCCTACTCGAGATGGAAGGTCTTATTACCTCGTTACCACCGAGGTTGCCTATACCCTCAACAGGCGCAAGGAAATGAGAAGGGATATCCTTATTCCGGGTAAGGCAAGGAAAGATCCTTCGACCGGGGAAATAGAGGGATTTGAAAATCTTAACCTTTTTCAGTTCACTGGAAACGGGTGACGCAATGTCTAACTGCAAGTTGATTCCAGTGTCTGTGAACTGGCATGTCTGGCCCAGATGTAACTACTCATGCAGATTCTGCTACGCGACATTCAAAAGCGGCCCGAAGCCTTTGGATAAAGAAGTGGCCCTGCAGATCCCTGGAATGCTGAAAGTTTCAGGCACAGAAAAGCTTACATTTGCAGGAGGGGAACCCACGCTGTGTCCGTACCTGGGTGATCTGATGAAGGAATCAAAGGATGTGGATCTGACGACAACAATGGTCACCAACGGCTCACTTCTTGACAGAGCTTTTCTTGAGCGATGGCACAGCTACATTGACTGGATTGCACTGAGCATAGACAGTGCCTCAGAGGAAACTGAAACGAGACTAGGCCGCGGGCGAGGCATGCATGTGGCCAGAGTTGTTGGGGCAGCTGAACTGATAAAAAGCTACAGCATAAGACTCAAGGTGAATACCGTAATCACGTCACTGAATTGGAATGAGGATATGGCCGGCATCATTAAAGCCTTGGAACCGGAACGATGGAAGGTTTTCCAGGTGCTGGGGATATCTGGTGAAAACGATGCGCACTTCAGTCATCTTTCCGTTTCAAAAGAGCAGTTCAGGTCATTCGCTGATAGGCATAAACACCTCAATCCAGTAGTTGAAGACAATGGCGCAATGGAAGGTTCCTATATTATGCTCGACCCAGCTGGCAGGTTCTTCCAGAATTTCAACAATGAGTACTTCTATAGTCGGTCTATCCTTGAAGTGGGTGTTGAAAGAGCTTTTACAGAAGTCGGGTGGGATAGCAGGAAGTTCTTCAGAAGGGGTGGATTGTATGAGTGGTGATCCCACTTTGAAGAATTTTAATCTATTTCTGCAACTAAGGGATGTATCCTCGCACTTCTCAAGCTTCCTGCACTTATTTTGTCAAAGTTTCCACGATTCGCCCGTTTGCAAGGATAGATTCTCCGGAGCATCATTTCGTATCGTAAACGATCGCGTCCATGACAAATCGGAGTCGATCTGATGAACGAAGACGACCCAGAGACATGGATATGCGAAACATTATTGAAAGATTCACCGAGTCCAGACCTTGTTAGACTGGCTGCAAAGCATTTGTCCCGGTCCCGGATACAAGACCTGTTTTCAAGTAGCAATTTCGTGAGGAGGAATGCGGAGGGTTATCTTTTTGAGGCAATAGTCTACGAGATGATAGTGGAACTGGCCTGTAGGACAGATGCGATATCACAGGTCGTGCGAAAGGGCATAGATGTTCCGCAGTCTCGCCGGACGGGTAAGCCAAAGCCCGAACATGATGGCCCATATTACAATGCGAAAGGCGAACTCATTATCAGATTGGGAGGAATTGACTTGGCGGAGTTGGATATAGCATTCGTGGACAAGATGGGCCATTTGGTATTCTGCGAAGTAAAGACCTCGTTCAAAAACCTGAAAAATTTCGATAAAAAGGCATCCTATAATAAACAACTGTTTAACACCCTTTTCGGCAACAAAACGAGGTACTTGTTGGTGTCTTCAGTGAACATTGAAAACATAACGCAGGTACAGAACATTATTTCCGTTCCTGGCAATTATTACGCTTATGCGAACTGGTTCAATGATGATATGAAAAGATATGGTTCAATGACATCCGGCAGCGGTGCGGAAAGGCAAAGTCTGCTCGATAAGTTCTGCTTCTGGACCGACCTTGAAATCGTATCCGGATTGAATTATGAGGAAAGGGAGTTTTGGTTAAGAGCAGACATATTGGCATCAATCGCAATGGGGAAAAGTCGCGAGGAGATAATTCAGCAAGTTCTGTGTGATACAATCGTTCCGCGTGTCATTGTTGGAATGCTCTGTTCTGATGCAATAGACTTTCTCATTCACTCGTATGAACTCGAGGGCGAAGGAAAGGATATTCTGCCTGACGAATTTAAGCAGAGATTTTCTAGCATCGTGCTGTCTCTTAGCGCTCCGCATTTAAGGCCAGTCCTATATCTTCGGGAAAGAAAAAAGCGGAGCTATGTGAAGATGGGGCCATGCGGGGCATCGCGATTCGCGTTCGAACGGAACATTGTCCCATGGCGTACCACATTTTTCTCAGCCCTTGAGAACGCCAGATATCAAGTGAATGCAAGTGAACTGGCAAACATACTCGGGACGACGATGGTTGAAGAGGCATTCGAAAGGAAAAAGAAGGCTGGTCATCACTTTTCCTTAGAGTGATGTGCATTCGGAACATGTCTCAAGAGTTGTTTGCACATCGTGAGTGGATTCTGTGAGGTTTGAGAGTCAGCGGAAGAAATTGCTCTGGTTTTAGTGACGGCTGACAGGTTATAATTTCCTTAATTCAACCCGATGCTGTTGCGACTATGTTCGAAGTTATTTGAACCGAAGTGGATGAGTATGAATGGGTATTATCAAAGACGAAATAGTAAGTGCCGGCTGGGAGGACAGTGCTAATACTACCTGAGGCAACATTAGTGCCAGAGGTCCAATAATAACTCGATGGGGAACCCGAACCTCCCCAAGCGGAGTACTCTGAAGATGTCATGACGTAAGC
>JAKBSX010000353.1 GCA_021844725.1 Actinomycetes bacterium
CCTTGAACTAGTCGGGCTGTCCGGGTTTGAAAACAAGCTACCTCGCGAGGTGTCAGGAGGAATGAAGCAAAGGGCGTCGCTCGCGAGATCTTTGGCTTTGGAACCAGAAGTCATACTCATGGACGAACCGTTCGGGGCTCTCGACGAGCAGACAAGAATGCAGCTGGGCAACGAGCTTGTAAGAATATGGCTCGAGACGAAGAAGACCATCGTGTTTGTAACGCACAGCATACAGGAGGCGGCGTACCTGTCGGACCGAGTACTAGTGTTTTCAAAGCGGCCTGCAAAAATCGTGCGCGAGTTACATATCGACCTGCCGCGACCCAGGGAGCTTACAGACGATCGCCTAAACGAACCAAAGCGTCTGATGATGGCAGAGCTCTTCAACAAGTGAACTACACCGAAAGACGGGAGAGACGCTTCTCAAAAGAGAGCAGAAACTGGTTTGCAGCTATCAGAACGAGTGAGAAGACGAGAATCACTCCGTACAGTGGCCCAGAGTAGAAGATTGTCGACCAGTAGAATATCAAAGACCCGAGCCCTGTGACCGTCCCCTGGTACATCTCGGCTAGCGTTACAGTGACCGACACGAGTATCAACGACAAGCGCATCCCTGCAAACGCCGTTGGAATTATCGAAGGCAGTATGACCTTCCTGTATATCAGCATCGAACTCGCTCCCATAGATCTCGCTAGCTGAAGGTGGGCAGGGTTGACCTGCTTTGCACCCGCAATTGTGTTCACCATGACAGGAAACATTCCAGCAAATATGCCGAAAATGATCTTTGAGGGGAGACCAATCCCGAACCACAGTATGAACAGCGGGAGAAGAGAGATCTTTGGGACTGCGAAAAGTGCGAGGACAATCGGCTCAAACACTGATGTGAAGTATCTGCTGATCCCTATTGCGAGGCCTATTCCGAGCCCGATGGACACTGCCACGACGTACGCGATACCAATCTCGTAGAGCGTCGTGCTTGAATTTACCATAATCTGGTTTTGGACACTCGGATTGAACAGAGAAACGACAGCTTCGTAGGGCCCCGCCAGAAAGTCGGAACTAATTATTTTGAAATCTGCAATCAGTTGCCATATTAAAAAGAAAGAAAAGACCGCCGCGATTCGTATTACGATCGCGGCCTGTCCGATCTTCAAGTTGACACCGGAGTGAATTGTGTCGTGTAGCTGTCGCTCGCTACGGGCGGGGTGCCAGTAATGAGCCCTCCAGTCACGTCAAAGTTTATGGCGTACCCGACGCCGACCGAGTCTATAGCTCCGTTGTAACTAAAGATGCTTACTGCTCTTTGGATTGTGCTCGTCGCGGCTGCAGAATTCATGTTGAGGAAAGACGCCAGAAATGTCGCTGCCTGAGCCTGGTTTGCCTTTATGCCGTTCAGTGCCTGGAAGATTGATTTCAAAGTGTTTTGGACTACTGTGGGTTGGTTCTGGATCATGTTGTTCGTTGCGAAGATCACCATCTCCGTCGTCCACGATGGGTAGTATGATGAGAGGTTTGCAAGTATTCTTCCCTGGCCAGTTGCCTGCAAGTTGTATCCTTCATCGAACGTCCAGATGAAAGCCTGTGACTGGTTCTGCTGAAGCGCGGCGAGCTGTGTTGGAAGACCGCCCAGCGCTGCTGGAGTGACAGTGATGCTGTTGTTTTCACCGAAGTTCTTTGCGAGCTGGTAGGTGAGTCCGGGTATCGATGTGACGCCGATTTTCGCGCCGTTCAAATCGGACGGCTTGTGATATGGAGAGTTTGCTCCAACGATTACTACAAAGTCGTTAGCCGTCGTGACCTGTGCGACTATTTTAATCGGGAGGCCTGCTGAGATGAAATGCTCGACAGAAAATATGTTGTCCATACCGATCTGGATGCTGTTTGAGGCGATGGCTTGAGACAACGGGGCGTCTCCAGTGAAAGCTGAAATTGTCGCGTTGAGTCCGTTGTTGCTAAAGTAGCTGTTGTTCAAAGCATAGTATATGGGCATGAATTGATAAGATCCCTTGACTGGTATACCAAAAGTGACGGAGGTTTTCGCGCTCGGCGCCTGGGTCGTAACATAGTAGTAGGCTCCCGCGACTCCCACTATCACTATGATGACGACAATTATGATCGCCGTGACACGAGCTATGGCTGACACATTTTTGCGTACCATGGTTTCTCGAGAAATCGTCAGACCTATTTATCCTTACGTTGCTCGTGTAGATATGTGAATTTTGGGCCTGATGCTGATTTCTCACGGCCCAGTGAGCAGCGATCGCCTCAGAATCTTGCCGACAGACGACTTTGGCAAAGACGTCCTAAATTCGATGTGTTTCGGAACTTTGTAGCTCGAAAGACGTTTCCTGCAAAATCCCAAGATCTCCTGCTCGGACATTGCTGATTTTGCTACGATGAATGCCTTGACCGCTTCGCCGTAATAATCGTCTCTCACGCCTACAACACAAGCTTCCAGCACTAGCTCGTTTTCAAGAAGCACTCCCTCGACTTCGCTGGGCCACACCTTGTATCCGCCTGTGTTGATGACCTCCTTCTTTCTGCCGATGAGATAGACGCCGTCCGTTCCGACGTAGCCAAAGTCTCCGGTCAAGAGCCATCCGTCACGAGTGAAAACTTTGCGAGTCTCTTCCTCGTTTTCATGGTATGAAGACATTACCTGCGGTCCCCTTGCAGCTAACTCGCCTATCTCGCCCGATGGAAGTCTATTCAACGCCTCGTCCAGCGCAACGACCTGGGTATCTTCAATTGGTATCCCGACATAGTTTTGCCTGTAGATTCCTAGCGGAGCGACCGTAAGTTGCGGCGAAGCTTCCGTCAGGCCCCAGCCGACGTTAATCGTAATGCCCGTCTTTTTCCGAAAGGTGTCTGCCGTCTCGGGCGAGAGCGGGGCCCCCGATGAGAAACAAAGGCGCAGAGACGAGAGGTCTCTATTCTCGATGTCAGGCGCCCTAATTAACGAGTTGTAGATTGTTGGGACGCCGGAAAAGGCTGTAATCCCTAGTCGTTCCACTTGCTCCAGTAGTGCAGATGCCTCAAAGCGGCGCAAGATCAACGTCGTTCCGCCGTTGTAAAGCGCGCTATTCAAGTTGCAATTCAGTCCGCCGCTGTGCGTCATCGGCAAGAACTGGGCAAAGATCTCCTCTCCTTTTCGCAAACGCCACGCGTTCGAAAGTCCAGAAAGAACATGAATTATGTTTCCGTGGGTCAGCACAACTCCCTTTGGAAACCCAGTGGTCCCGCCTGTGTAAAGAAGGAGTGCTGGATCGTGCGGTTGAACGGTGTGCTCTTGCGTGGAGTCGAAAGATTCTGAGATCGGTGAGTTTGAGTCTGGGTTGACCTCGATCTTGTTGCTTGGAAAGAGATCAGATTTTGATGAACTGACGACAGAAATAGTAGGCTTGGAGTTTTGGAGGAAGAACTCAATTTCTCGCTGTGTAGATCTGTAATCGAGCGGAACACAAATCGCGCCGAGCTTCAACGCGCCGTACATCGATACGACGTGCTGCCAGCAGTTGGGTAAGAAAAGTGCAACCCTGTCCCCTTTTCGCACGCCCAGAGATTCAAGCGAATGAGCAAAGTTCGAAGTCTCGGAATCCAGCTCCAGGTAGCTCAGAGTCTTCTCTCCATCGATCAAGCACAACTTTCGTTTCTCGGCAGTCAGTAAAAGCTGGGGAAGCACCGCTGGTCTAGATTGCATGTGATTGGAAATAATTCTGTAGTATCATCCGTCGAGATAAATGCATTGTTGGAACATGCGAAGATCGCCTTAGGCTCGACTAGATAGTTTAATAGCGCTCAAGAGTGGTGGAGTGCTTAACGGACGAACTTGTCAAGCGACGATACCTCGAACACTCCTGCTGACTCTTCTCAGGAACAGAAGGAAGAACCCGCGTTCACTTTCTCTTGGGGGATTGTCATGATCAGGACGCGCAAGCTTTTGAGCGCTCTGGACGCGCTTGCAAGGTTCAGGATATTTTCCGACCTCGGCTGGGCGTTCCTAGGAATCACTCTTGTCGCCGGGTCGTTCATGATTTACTTGATGCTCGACCAAACCTATCTTTTGCTCACTGGAAGCCTGGCATTGCGCTGCGCTGTTGGCGCGGCTCCTGCATCCCAGTGTGCCGCCAGCAACCTGCCGCATAATCCTGCACCGCCACTTCCATCATACCTACTGCTTCCTGGCATTAACCCATACATCCCAGTCGTGTACGGTTTGATTGGTATAATAATTGCCGTCGTGGTGCACGAAGGAACTCACGGAGTTATAGCGAGACGACTCAAACTGCCCGTGAAATCGACCGGCGTGCTCCTGCTACTCATAATCCCGATTGGCGCGTTCGTCGAAAGAGACGAGAAGGTGATCCAGAAGACAAGGTTCAGGGACTCTGGAAGAATAATGGCGGGAGGCCCGGGAAGCAACATTATAGTTTCTCTCATTGCGCTTGGACTCCTACTGTTGATAGTTGGCGGATTAGTTCCTCTTCAGTTCAACGGTGGGAGCATAAACGGTGTCAGCCCGCAGACAATAGTTCCGGGGAGTCCTGCGG
>JAKBSX010000354.1 GCA_021844725.1 Actinomycetes bacterium
GCTGCAAACCTTCAGCGTGGATATAGAGATCGGAGAAGAAACTTTCCATAAAGAGCCAAACCTTCTTGAACAGATCGCCTATCGGGATACCTGGGGTCGAGGAGCGGACTCATTCATCAGCATGATTTACGAGAGGCTGATTTTGATGCGGGATTTGCTGGCGGAGGATGGAAGTATCTATGTTCACTGTGATTGGCGGGTCACTGCTCTCATTCGTCTTGCCCTAGATGAAGTATTCGGTTCCAACTATTTCGCTAACGAAATCATTTGGTGGTATACGAATAAATTACCAACTGGGGGAGTGATCTTTGATCGACAACACGATTCGATACTTTGGTCTCATAAGGGAAGTAGTCACATTTTTAATGAAATCTTAATTCCAATTCCGGTTAAGGAACAACAACCCCAAGCAAGAACCAGAAAGGTAAACGGGAAACGTGAATACATTCGTGACGAAGCAGGAAACATTTTTTACGAATTGGTAACAGAGAAGTTAGCCTCGGATGTTTGGCCTATTCCTTTGATTCATCCCATTGGAAAAGAGCGGCTTGGCTACCCTACTCAAAAGCCAGAAATGCTTCTCGAACGTATCATTCAGGCAGGAAGCAATCCCGGCGACTTAGTGGCTGATTTCTTTTGTGGTTCTGGCACCACTGCCGCTGTAGCTGAAAAGCTTGGCCGAAAGTGGATTGCTACTGATCTGGGAAAGTTTGCTATTCATACCACAAGAAAACGCCTGATCGGCATACAGCGTGAATTAAAAGAAAACGGAACAGATTTCCGCGCTTTCGAAGTGCTCAACCTTGGCCGATACGAACGCCAAGCTTATCTGAACATTGGAGGAAGGCTCACCGGGAAAGAAAAGGAAGAGGCCTTGGCACAAAAGGAGCGGGAATTTCGAGAACTCATCTTGCGTGCTTACAAGGCCACGGGTTTTGGGAACGCTGAAGGTTTGCAGCCCCAAGACGGGTTCTTCCATGGGGCTCGGAATGGTCGTCTGGTTGTCATAGGACCGATCAATCTGCCTGTTGGACGACTCTTCGTAGAGGAGGTTATTACTGAATGCCGCAAACGAGGAGCTTCAAGGGTAGACGTCCTGGCTTTTGAATTCGAAATGGGGCTGTTTCCTGCCGTTCTGGAAGAGGCTCGGAGTAAAGGAATCGACCTTGCCCCAAAGTACATCCCTGCTGAAGTCTTCGACAAACGGGCAGTGGACAAAGGGCAAGTGGTGTTCCATGACATCAGTTTTATTGAGGCAACCCCGCGTTACCATGAGAAGCACAAATTATCGCTTCGCATCGAACTGACAGACTTTTCTGTCTATTACACACAAGGAGCTGCGGAAGCGGCTATTGCCAATCTAAAGGAAGGCAAAAACGGGGTGATCTGTGAGGCTGGCCAACTCTACAAAGTGAGCAAAAGCAAAGAAGGAATTATAACCAAAGAAAGACTGACAAAGCACTGGACAGACTGGGTGGATTACTGGGCGGTGGATTTCGACTATATGAGGCGCAAAGAGGTAATCAAGGTTCCGGCAAACACCGGTCTGTCAAATAGTGCAAAAATCAACGATTTATCGGCAGCTCAGGGTGAATCAACCAAAATGGACTTCGAAGAACGCTGGACAGGGGGATATATTTTCGAGAACGAATGGCAGAGCTTTCGGACCAGACAGAACCGCAACCTGGAATTAGTTTCAACCCTACATACCTATGACCGGCCGGGGCGATATACTGTGGCTGTGAAAGTTATAGACATCTTTGGAAACGACACAATGACACTTGTGCCCATTAATGTTGGCTGACTCCTGGAATTCCGAATATCTTTTTCTGGATCATCGTCGCTGGAATGCAAGGATTTCGTCAAGCAGTCGATGAAGAGGGCATGAGGATTTATCGATCATTGATGGTGGAACCTAGGTTTTTCTCCCGACGATCGGCCAATAAGCCCAAGGTAATATCGAGTTGGGGGGCGGAGTGGCTTAATCGAGCTCAGAGCCAACAAAATCGTCCCAGTGAGCAAGAAGTCAATTCAGCAAGGAAGGCTGCCCCGGAATCGATTAAACGATTACCTCACTAATATAAAGATTGGGAGGTGCTCATTCATAAGGAATCGATGGCTCCTGTACTGGATGACTTGCTTAACGATAACAGACTGACGCGGTTGTTCTCTAAGAATTCCCGCCCTTGCGCGCTGCAACTGTGGATCTTGCAGATCAAGTCTGATCAATCGATTGAAAATCGCATAGTCTACGGCCGCCTGCTTCCTTACAGCCATTTCAGCCAACGTTGGTCCTCTACTGACGACGATAACTTCTATGACATCGGCCAAGTCCAGGGACAGGTTATCCGGCTCAATCTATACCTCAAAAGCGACCATTGCGTAGACCTCCTACGAAAATTGAGCGGCGGCCAGACCGTCTCGGAAATCAGCGAAGAACTGGAGCTCGAGCTCTCGGACAAGCTGAAGGTACGATTCGGAGCGACTTCTCTCCCCGCTGATGCTCTAGTCTACCGCCCCGTCGTTTACTTACTTAACCGTGACGCGTTTGACCTGAGTTCGACCTCCAGTCCACATGGCACCGCAGGGGCCTTTAGCGCTTCAATCACACAGACTAACAAGGGGGATTTGTTCCGTCTAAGTGAGGGCTACGATACCAAATTGACCGCACTTGTGGTCAAGCGCCTCAACGAAGATACAGGCCTGGACTTCGGTGGCACCGATAACGCTCGGTTCGGCGACCTCGAGTTGCTGGTCTTTCCTTCGCTGGACGATCTGGAGCGCCCCTTGCTGAGCGTAAACTGGACCAATCCCCCCCGCACCCTGGTCGCCCAGTTCAATCCGATGCAGTTACCACACTTCAGCGGTTTCCAATTCCACCTGAGCATTGCGAACGACGGCCAAATCGCCTACTCGGGCGTCGCCATAGCAGAACGCAATACAGAAGGCATGTTCGAATGCAAGTTCGACCTGAACGAGCAACTTCGCGCCAGAACAGACCGCACCGAACTGGAGATCTTTGGCTTCTATGGTGACCATTTCCGAGAAGGCACCCTGTGTTGCCGGTGGCGGGTCGGGTACATTCGGGAGATTCATTTTCAGACCCATGTGGCTGGGCACGGGACCAGCCCGGTCAAGTTTGACTGGCTGGAAAAAACTACTCATAGATCATCCATGTCGGCACGAGTGAAGGCAGCCCTGACGATCAATCGCAGCAATTTAGAATTCACCAACCGCATTGGCGGGCGTGAGGCGGACCCTTGGGTTCCAGCCAATCATGATCTCAAATCCCTTTTTGAGCGACTCCATCCTCCAAAGTCGGAGGGACGGTTCTTTCAGCGTTGGAGCCAGGGCGACGGCGAGGGACGACTTCAATTCGTGGAGTGGTTCAAGGCGCTTCTAGAAAAATATCAGCATCACCAAGTGGTTATTTTTGATCCGTATTTTGATGAAGCTGGCTTGGGTCTAGTGTTGCTCTATGCGGCACAGAATGCCAACTACATTATCTTCACATCCCTAGGCGACCCCAACAAGCCAACCCCAGACAGGATTAATAACCTAGTGGCAAATTGCGAACAAAACAGTCACCGATCGAAACACATCAGGCTGCGCCTCTTAGGTCTGAAGAAAGGTCGTCTGCATGATCGTTACATCCTGATTATTGGATCGGACGGGCTGCCTGTCGAAGGTTTCAATCTGTCAAACTCGTTGCAGGTAGCCGCTGAAAAATATCCCTTGCTGGCTACCCCGATCCCTGCGGATACTCTGCTCGATGTTGAGCATTACAAGTCAGAGCTAATCAAAGAAGCGGGTCACGCCGCGACACCGGACAGTGAGACCGAGAACCCCTCCATGAGGCTTCTTTTTGACTCTACGAAAGCTCCGACGGTGCCTCGACGATACGAGCCACTACGTATTTTCGAAAAGGCTCAGGCAGGGGACGTGTTGAGTGTATGGATCGGCAATCCTTCGCTAAGAGGCTTGAGTGGTGATCGGTTGAAGGAGCAAATGGTGGCGTTGAACCTACTTGAAAATGACTCACTCTTAATGCCAAAGAAGGCAGGTCTTCGCAATTTCCTGGCCCAGCAGGAGGAAAACTTCTCAGACTTCGCGTCGACCTGGGAGATAATTGGTGAGCTTCTCGCGCACTCATGGACCGAGGATACCGACTTTAGCAGGCTTGCATCCGCGAAAGGGTTTCTGGAATTCCTCGTGCAGTTCCTTAAGGCTTCATTCAACCGAGCGAATGACTATTTTGGCAAAGAATTGGCCTTGATGGACCCACATCTTTTTAGAGAATCGCTCGAAACCCTACTGCATAGACCCTACCACCTTCACTCCTTGTCCTCTCCGACAAAATACGCAGCCCTAACATGGGCGGAGTACTTCACCATAAAACTTCTGTGGAAGTATGTCCCAGATACTCTCCTGGCGATCGTCGAAACCCAGGTGGCTGAAGTGCCAATGGAGCCCCAAAACTCGGACGCGGTGCGTTTGTCTCTGTTGAGCCAAATCGTCAGCGAAGTTTTATGGTGAAGTA
>JAKBSX010000355.1 GCA_021844725.1 Actinomycetes bacterium
TGTCTTTTACTGATCGCACAGAGGATGTTACTGACTCCGTTAGAGTTAGATGAGACAAACCTTCAACGACTAAAGGCGATGAACCAGCACTCGAAAAAGCCGTTCCATAATCCCGTACTACCACCTTCGAGCTAGAGCCTCCGGGACCTAAGTCTTGCGCTATTTCCGCACCTTCTACAGCGACGTTTGCCTGCCGTAACAATCCAGTCGTTGGAGCTAAAACAAGTTGATAAAGGCTGATAACTCCAACCATTATGGCAACGGCAGCCGGTATCAAACCCGCAGCGATCGGATATCCAAATGCTACAAATGAATAGACCCCGCAGATGACAAGCAGCACGCCATATACTGCGCGTTCCAATGTTTTATCCTCCACGGTTACTTCTGGAATAGTGGCCTCGATAGTCTCAGTTACAACTTCCTTGTTTGAAGTTCTCGTATAGTGCCTTAGGCTGCTTAGAAGCACAAGAACTGTAAGTAATATGAATATGTCAGCCAAGGGGCTTTTTACTATAAAATTCCATCCGTAGATTTTTTCGGTAAGGTGGAAATTGTTGTCAAATGTGCCACCGAGGATTAAACCCATTATGGCTGCTGGCATAGAAAAGCGCAGCTTACGCATCAGAAGACCCACGCCACTGAAAATTAATAACTCGGCAACATCAAACGTGTATGCCTGATATGCATACGAGCCAATCACAGCCAGTCCGACTATAAATGGGAAAAGGAGGGGTCCGCGTACTCCGGTTATTTTCGCCAACCAAGGTGCTAGAGCTAAGCCCAGTACACAAGATAATGCCCCAGCTATCAAAATTATCCACATCATGGCGTACGGTAGACGAGGTGTTGTCTGGAAAAGCGCAGGACCAGGTTGAAGTCCGAGTATTGACAGTGCCGCTAAAAAAAGTACCATACCGGTCCCAGACGGCAGACCCAATGCCACAGCGGGAATGAGAGATCCAACTTCTCTTGAAAGCGTGGAGGACTCTGAAGAAATGATCCCCTCTGCAATACCAGTCCCGAATAGATGCCGCCGCCTAGAAGTCCGTTGACCAATTCCATACGAAATAAAATTCGCAGAGATTGCGCCAACACCCGGGACCAATCCGAGGAACACAGCCACTAACGAAGTACGTATAACATCTCGCCAGTTCCTAAATACATCAAGAACTCCCAGTGGCACTTGACTTCGAAACTGTAAGGACAACCCAGCCGAAGTTGTCTTTGCGACGGCTTCATTGCCTCCATACATCACGACCATTTGGGTAACTGCAAACAGTCCAAGAGCAAACGGGACGAGCGCAATTCCACTGAGAAGTCCAGGTAACCCCATCGTAAATCGATAAACACCTGTCACTGGATCGCTTCCCACGAACGATAGCATTAACCCGATACCACCCGACACCAGAGTCGTGGTCACTGATGCACTACCTGATTGACCGATAAGAACGAGTGCCAGGATGATCACAGTTACATATGCTGGTGGCAAAAACAGCTTCGTCAACGGCTCGGCAACTTGAAAAAGGGCAATAAAAGCCACACATGCTATTAGGACACCCACGAGAATTGACGTAGCAGAAATAGCTAGGGCCCTCCCTGCCTCACCATTTTCCGCCATTGGGAAGCCATCAAACGTAGTTGGAAAGGACTCGGGTGCTCCGGGAGTATTCAAAAGTATTGCCGTAATTGATGCCGAAAAGAAGCCGCCAGAAAGTGTTGCTAGCATGACCGCGATTCCTGGGACTATCCCCAGGTGGTAGATGAAGGGCAGCAACAGACTAGCAACTAATACAACCCCGAGTCCAGGAAGAACACCAACAAACATTCCTACGAACATGCCTATGAGCATTAGCAACAAAGCCTCAGGTGATCGTAATAACTCGCCCAAGCCCCCAGCTAGATATCCGAAAACAATGTTCACATCTGCTCGCCGAAAAAATCATGCGGATTACCGATATCGAGCATTAGACCTAGTCCCCGATCTTCCGCGTGACGCAATGCAAGCGAAGCTAATGCCACGTCAGCGATACCCTGCCCGCCATTGTTCTTGAAGACCGAGATTTGATCTGTCGAGGTTCTACCGGTTCGTTTCTCAGTGAGCACTTCTCCGATCTCTACTACGTCTTCCCACTTAAGCACACCCTCGCAAACTGGATCATATAGATCACCTTGTTGGTCCTGAATAGCCTGTTCTCGAGACGCAACCATAACTATGTTCGCCCGTTCAATCGTCTCATTATCTAGCTCGCGGCGTTTACGTTCTGCAACACCGCTCAAAACAAGTCCCACGTTGCTGCCCACAATGGATGAGATATGTTGTCCGGCACTAAACAACGCACCCGGGATGACTGGAACAGACGAGTTCGTACACAACAGAACCGCGTCCATTCCTTCTACGGCATCGTTGGGAGATGACACGGTGCGGACCGGACAGCCAATCTCGTTGGCAATTGCAGATCTGAATCTATCGCGGTTTTCTGGGGTCGGTGAATATATAGTGAGGCTCGCAAGTTCCCTAGCTTGCGCCAACAACAAGACATGATAAAAAGCTTGTTTACCAGACCCAAATATACCGACATGTAATGGGCCCGGATTGGCTAAAAGATCAGTCCCTACGGCTGTCGTAGCAGCAGTCCGCACACCAGTACTCGCCTGGGGGAACCCGGAGAATCCTATGGCACCAATAATAATTCCACGTAGTTCACCGGCGATATTTGATATAACGCAAACAGGTTGACCTCGATGTAAGTTCTGCCGAGACTTTCCAGCGTTTACGAACTCGGCATGGGTTAAAATACCTCCTACGCCGCTACTGGGCGCTATTCCCTGATGAGCCGAAATGCGTAGTCCTTCACTGGTATGGACCCTACGTCTTGGTGCATTCAAAATAGATTCAGCTCCGAAATCGCGAAACGCTTCCCGAATAGCCGATAGCGCCTCGTCAAGCGGTACTAAATCCACTAAATCTTGTGGTTGCAATATCCGAACCGACAACTAAATCCTCTCTTAACCAGAAACTTTCGCTGCTCAGTAAACCGTAGCAAAGGTCTTCATCCACAATTTGATAGTCACACATCCCTGGCGATTTCCATCAGTCGGTCAAAAATTACCATCTAAGGCTGCTACTAAATCAACATGAACGGGAGCAACTTCAGCCAAGCCATAAAAATTCCGCCTCAAAAGCCGTAGGTAACCTCTAACCCTTCTAGATCCTCCAAGACAGAACCAATACCGGCTTCTATAGCCTTGTCGTAATATCCTCGGAAAAAAGCTCCGGCACCTATTCCCCACCCGCCAGCATTTTTGAAAAAAGTAATCTCTTTCTTTTCGTGGACCTCTGCCAATGAAGCGTCTTTAGTAATTACGTCTGCAACAGTCATAACTTTTGCCCAATCCACTACTCCGCGCTGAGAGGTCCCCCACAGAACCTCAGTCTCATCCAGCTCTTCTTGGACCTTGCTGGTGGTTACGATGAGACCTGCACGCCGAAGCGTGTCATCATCAACTTCTTGTCGCATTTTCTTGACTAGCCCGGCCTGAAGTAGCTCCTTGTTGCTTGAAACAATTGAGGTCACGTGAGTCCCTGGTTTGAGAAGTTTGCCGTCCAATACCGGAACGTTAGAATTCGTGCACACCAGCAATAGGTCGGCACTTTTTACTACTTCTTCAGTGCTGTCAACTGAGCGAACGGCCACCCCCAGAAGTTCAGCCATTTCCATAGCAAAATGCTCACGATGAAGCCGATTTGGACTGAAAACAAAAACTTCTTCAATATCACGAATACTAGCTAATGCGCCTAAATGATACCGTGCCTGTCCACCTGACCCGATAACTCCTACCCTTTTCGCTGACGGGGCCGCAATGAGATCCGTTCCGTACGCTGCACAGCACGCGGTGTGAAAACCCGCCATAGCATGAACTTGGTCGTAACCATGAGGTTTAGGCTCTCCTATCATAAGCATCAGTAGTTCCGCTGTTTCGGTATCATATAGGACAAAAACAGGTCGCCCACGACCAATATATTTTTGAATACCGTCCTCCTGAATAACTACTTTTTCTGCCCTCACTGCCGTAGTTGCCCCACCTATTGAAGGCGAGACGCCTTGATGTACCACCATCCGAAAGCCTTCTGGCGTGTTAGTTCGAGTACGAGGGTTGCTGAGTTTTACTTTGGATCGTGCTTCTTCTTCGTATGCCGTCCGCATCCGATCAACACCCTCCTCAAAACTCAGCAGTCCATAATGGTCACGAGGCGTAAGTACTAGCACAAAATCCCCCTTGTGGTTTGGTTGCCATTTTTACAAAGAAATAATAATACCTTTGCTTCCGCAATGCAGAGGAGCGTATCACAGATAAGAAAAATCGGCAGGAAATCTCGATATCGGTGTTATTGAGACTGTCAAAACAATAAGTGGTTATCTCGTGTCAAAAGCATGGCCGCATAAAATCTCGCGCTTAATGGGGCCAGTCGCGCGCCCTGACATGCGGATCCACCTCCATCACCAACTCTCATTATCGATCGAACATTCTCCATTGACT
>JAKBSX010000356.1 GCA_021844725.1 Actinomycetes bacterium
GCGCAAATACTAGAATGAGTATTTGCGCCACTGAGTCTGAGAAGAAAAGACAAGGGAATTAGGCATGAAAACCACAAGCCGCCGAAAGGAATCAGGCACGAGAACAAGAAACCGAACAAGGGAATCAGGGACAAGCATTGAGTCTCAAAGCGCACATAGCAAGGATCCTTCTCTCCACACTGCTCATGTCCCTGTTCATAATCTTCTACGTAAAGCCAAAGGCCTCGATCTCCACGGCGGACTATGTCGTGGTGGTGCTCACCATAGAAATCATCGCGGTGGTGGTAGCGTATACCATCTCGAGCAATTCTGTGTTTCGCACCTTCTTTCAGATTCTTGCACTGAGCTTCCTCTTCGCGGCGGTGATACTCCTAGCTCTCTCTCCAACAAATGGGACTTTCGAGCAGTTGTTTCTAGGAGTTATGGTAATACAGATAATTGGTCTGTCCGTGGGAACGATTGGCACGAAGATGTCAAGTGCGCCTGCAGCAGTTTAGATCTTTCCCATTTCGACGATGCGTCTGCCAGCTCCAAGCTTTATGTAGCGTCTGGCGGTCTCGTATCTTCGCCAATCAAACCAATCCATAAGATCGATTTCTCCTCGCCCGGCTTCGGCAAACCGAGTAGCAAGAACGTGACGGAAAAGATGTGGCCACCAGGTCTCAGCATTCCTCTTAACTATCTGGTAGAGTCCGTCACCAGAAAGATTCCTTGAGAAATCAGGTTCTTCACTAGGTCCTAAGAAGTTGAATTGCCCATTCACGGGAAAGAGAAAAAGCTCCTTGTCAGAAATGACATTCCACCATTCCTCAACATATCGTACTAAAGGATACTTCAGTGGCCTAATCTTCTGCGCTTGCTCGTAGTTTCGAGAAGGGACTATTCTGGACAAAGTAGCTAGGGGTGAACCACAATTTTTACAATAGTTCCACGAAGCGCGATTCTTGGATCCGCAACCACATATCTTGTACGGCGACTTATGGTCTTTCTCAATGTAGAACCTCACCCGGAACTGTTCCGCATCAAGATCAAAGTCCAAGTCTCTAGCTCTCAACATCGTTATCTCTCCCTCTCGCTTCCCAAACAAAGCTGCCATGGAGATGGCAGAAGAATCGCGTTTACCCATCCACCCTTTTTGGCTAGAAATAGACTGGCAGAGAGCATCGACTTCTTGCAAAGTCGGGCGCGGCCAGTTAGCAGGATCATTCCCGGCGTTCAATCTAGGCATATACGATAATTGTCTAGTCGGTAAAATATACTTTTCCAACTAATCTTTGTTTTTGAGCGTAAGCCAAGTCAAACTAGGATTTTCCTATAAATTAAATCACAGGGCAATCGATATCGATGTTCAGTAGCCACGCTTTACTTTCCTAGCCTGTAGCATTCCCTTTGAGGCTATACTCGCCTCCTCTGGCGTCTGCGGCTTAACCTCCCCGGCTCTCACTTTCTCATAACGTTCAAGTTCGCGTATCAAGGAATTATTGAATGGTATCTTCTCCTCAGCTCTCCACTTGTCGTATCTCTTCTGTATCCTTTCTGGCAACGGGGTGAAAACCGTAGTTGTGGGATCGCCTTCTACGAATACGAGCTCCATTATATCTTGCAGAGGGTTCTTGAAGTTCTTGTGATTGATGATCTGCTGGACTTCATAATGTCCCCTCTCCCAGACTATTAACTCATAGGCTACTAGCTGCCTGAGTGGTTTAGCAATATCCGAGATTGAGGGACCATTCAGTATCAGAGTGGAACATTCGGGTCGATTCTCAGTGAGGTATGAGGCTAGACGGCGTATCACCCCTGGCACTGATTGATCCGCAGGCGCTGTCATTTGGGTGGCCTCATAGATGGCGCAGGGAATCTTTGGGTGCTTGTCTTCATTAGGAGTGAGCATTCTTGCAAGCTTGGATGGATAGTACTTCATGTGATCGAAGACCTGGTCCCAAATGGCATCCTCTTCATAGCCCGCCTCCCCACCATGAAGCACATATGAAATTTTCATGCTGAGCGTTGACTTGCCCAACCCGAAGGGAAGATTCAAACTCTTGAATTTCCCACGAGTACGGCTGGAGATAAGAATTACAAGAAAATAGTCCTGAGAAAGTGCCTTTGCCAGATTTTCTGCGAGCGGTGGAGGCTGCTTATAGTATGACAAGCTACTGTTGACCCTCCCTCAATTTTCTCGCCTGTGAAGCGGCACCACCCAAATCAACGCTTGCAGGTCTATCAGGAGGTGACCTGTTACCTTCTGTTAGCTGCGTGGGGATCACAGGGGTCTGGAACATTGCAATATCCTTCGGAGCAATATCCTCATCTCCTCCGACGTCACCGACATACAGAAGCAATGTTGGAATGACCGTGGTCAGCGCGAAAACTTTCACGTCATACTCCTCTGAGTGTGGATCGAGCTTCAACTGCTGCAGAGATTTACCCTCCTTCTTTTCGAGATAGTATAGCTTCTGAGAATCCTCACGCCACACCGCCATAAGACCTTCGCAGCCGCGTGCCCTATCCTTCATTTGCTTGTTCTTCCAGGGACGGCCAAATGCCCGGTAGAGATGGAACAATCTATACGCCCATATCACGCGGATGCGTATGTCGATATTTTCTTCGTCGATCAGCCTGAGCATCTGCATCTTGTAGTAGCCCATGGTGATAAAGGTCTCATTGATTGCAAAGTTGAGCCCGTAGCGCTCCTGTGACGTGCGTCCCTGCTTCTTTTCCTTCTTGAACACGTTGGTTATGCTGGAGAGATTCATCTGTGCCTGTACCTCTGGTAGAAGATGAACATGCCAGCAACAGCAATGATTCCTATGACTATCATCAACTCAGTCGTCTGGGACATCTCTATCGAGTGCAGCCCAGATGTGAAGTTCGGGTTCTCCATCAACACAAGGAATGCGAGGAATGCAACCACGACTATCAATAGGAGAATCAACGGCGTTGATGCGCCTGGTCTATTGCCATAAATCGCAGTAGATTGCAAGTTGTGTCTGTTGCGGGAATCTTTCTTCACATCATCGGAATGCTTGTGCTTGTCCCTCACATAGCCGTCGAGGATGTGGCGCATCCTTCCGATCTCGTTTCTTTGCTGCGTGACCTCTGCATCGCGGGCCTTCAGCTCTCCTTCAAGGTAGATCACGCGCCCATACATTTTCTTGATGATTTCTTCAGGCTTGTAGATCTTCTGTAGTTTGTCCAGCTCGCTCATCTCGTCGTTCTTCTTTTCCTCCTGGAGCTGGGTCTCAGAAGCTGTGGCAAGGTCCATCGTGATGTCTTCCTCTATCTTGTCGACCTCTTCTGCCTGCGTCACTTCGATACCACCTCCGGTTCCACTATGCTCTTGATCGTCTCGACCATTTTCTTCTCGGGCTCTCTTTGCAGGTCGTCATCACGGATTGGGTTGTAGTACTTGTCAATGATGTCCACGAGTGTGTTTGTCCTGCAATCCTTCCCTGCAACAACGAGTCGAAGCACCGGCATTATACCATTGAACTGATCAAAGGGCAGGCTGTCATAGGCTTGCTCTATGAGGGTGGCCCTATCGGTCGTCGCGTGCTTGAAGATTGTGCCGAACGCGGCCGCCCATCCAGTCGTGAGGTCAAAACGATCTGTCAGGCGTCCCTTCATTCTGATCTGCACGTAGTATATCTTACCGTGCTTTGGATGCAGCCAGGGACGAGAAAGATACAACACAACACTGTTTATTCCGTCGACGATGTTTTCAGTATAGTAATCGAAATACAAGTGCTGATTTGCGCCGCCGTAGCATTGCGAATAGATGATTCCTGTGATGTGGGAACTTGGTGCCAGAATGACCGCGATTATGAAATCAGAGAACATGATTGGCACTATCATCACCACAGCGCCGAGTATCATGGCGATCAGCATGTACTGGGGTGCGTAAAGCATCGTGGGGAAGATAATCCCAAGCCCTAGAGTAATCCAGAGCCCTAACAGCCGCGGATTCTCTTCTGCCATTACTCCTTTCTCACTTCCTTCACTTGAAGTAGACGCTTTCGTTGAATTTCAACAGGATTCTGTCTTTCGACTCGACGTATCTTCGCGAGAGAGAGTTTCCAGATTTCTTCCTCACTCAAAGTGCGAATCTCCGAATAGTCCTCATACGAGCTCCAGAACCAAGTTTCATACACGATGAATAGACAGGCCTCAAGACCCATGAAGCACATCCCGAATACCGCCGTGTAGAGGAATATCTCGGAAAGCGGAATCCCAAAAAGGAAACCGATGTGTTGGCCTCGTACAAGGTCTGCGACGTATTTGAATACAACGATAAGAAACAATTCGAGAAAGACAGCGAAGCGCCTAGTCCACTTTCCTTTGCCCTTGAATGACGCGCGAACCATGACTTCTAGTCCGAGCGACCTGATCTTTTTCGGCACGAAGTATCCCTTCATTCTTGCTGCGCCCCACAGTGGTAACAGAACTTGAAATTGTTCTCTTCTGGTAAGAGCCAGCCGGCCAGTCCCTTGCCACAGTGGTTGCATTGTTCC
>JAKBSX010000357.1 GCA_021844725.1 Actinomycetes bacterium
AAGACGCTAAAAATAGCGACCTAAATTCCTCAATCAGGTCGGCACATACCCGCTGGGGGTCCTGTCCGGTACGAAGTATCTGATCCAATACTTCAATTGCGACTAAAGAATCTTTCGAGCCCAATGCAGCGAGGAGAGCTGTAAGTTCCCCTTTAGATTCCGGGACGAAGCCCAGCGCCACTACCTGGTCCAAATAGGACAGGGTATCTCTGGCTGAACCTCCCCCCTTGCGCAAAGACCAATCGATTGCCTCGTCGCCAATCTGGAGGTTTACCTGATCCTTGATAGATAAGATAAGAGTTTCAAGCGTCTTTTCATCCAAGAATCTAAAGTCATAGTGTTGAGTCCGGCTCTTGATTGTCGGAAGTACCTTCTGAGGATCAGTTGTAGCTAAAACAAAGACCACGTGACTTGGCGGCTCTTCAAGTGTCTTTAGGAGAGCGTTTGAGGCCGCATTTGAGAGCATGTGGACTTCGTCTATTATGTATATCTTCCAGTTACCGAAGGTCCCTGTGGAAGTTTGGGCTATCAGTGAGCGGATTGCATCAACCCCATTATTAGAAGCAGCATCCAGTTCAATCACGTCAAACGATCGCCCTTCAGCAATCGATATACAGGATTCGCACTGGCAGCATGGTTCACCGTCTATAGGGCTAAGACAGTTAAGTGCTTTTGCCAATATGCGCGCAGTTGAAGTCTTACCGGTGCCCCTGGGTCCCGAAAAGAGGTAGGCGTGAACTACCTGATCCTTGGCAACTGCGTTTCTAAGCGCCCGAGTGACGTGATCCTGGCCTAGTACTTCAGCAAAGCACTGAGGCCTGAAGCGACGATATAAAGAAGTGTAGGAGGATAATTCAGCCACAATTGGAGACTACTTTGAATAACGAGACTACGTGTCTCTACTTCTAAATTGATTCAAATAAATAGACCAACCGGCCTTGAAATGGCAGATATCAAATATAAATCAGGTAATCTTGAGTCGCTTCGTGCGATGGCCAGACTTACTGCGGCACCCCTGGTGATCCGCTGAGAGCTGCTGCCTTCCGACCCTGACTCGGTTCACAGAGCCAGGCTGCGCAGGGCCCAGCCACCGCATGAAACGACTTACTAGGTACATAGAATAGCGTGTTATGTATTGGAGAGGTGCGAGAGCGGTCGAATCGGCGCGATTGGAAATCGCGTGTGGGGCAACTCACCGTGGGTTCGAATCCCACCCCCTCCGCGCAGGGTTAGTAACTCTAACTAGCCCGTTTAGCGGTGAATGATGGTCGCACCCCCAGGTCATAATTGACCAAGGGGTGTGACAAAATCTGATTCGAAGGAACAACCTTTGTAAAACATCAGGTATCAGAACATTAACAGAGCTAATTTCTACTTCCCCTGTTTTACCCGGTAACTAATCACAAAGGGAATGAGCAGTGAGGTCAGCACCACGGCTACGACCGCTTCCGTCTCAAGAGATGCCGAAACATAAGGTGCTATGAGTACCAATCCAATCCCGGCAACCTCTGCACGTGGAACCATGGAAAACCAATATAGGATCCTGTCATTTAATTGACCGGGAAGCACCAACGCATTGGCGAACTTACTGATTACCAACCCTAACGAGAGTACTACCACAGCTATAAGTTCACTAAATGTAAAGGCGCGGTTGAATTTGACTAATAAACCCAGTGACACTAAGAAAAGTGGCCCCAAAAAACCACTTATCCTGCCCAAAACTCTTTGATCCTTTTTGGTTAAGACCGGACCGGAAAATGCGCCTGCCACAAAGCCCGCAATAGCTAGTGTGAGTCCAAACTCTTTCCAAAGCGCCAACAGCACCAGTACCGCTAGACCGCTCAGCAGATAACGCCTTTTTCTGGCAAGCTCAAAGCTGCGGCCACCCAGGCGTTTCTGAATCCGAAATGTCGAAATTACAATCACCAGACTGATAAATAGCGACAGGAGACCTGCCAATGAACTAGAAAGTACCGAAGCTAGAACTGCCAGGATTGTCAGACCGATCAAGTCATCAAACAGACCGGCTATTACCGCCACCTTGGCTTCCAGGTGCTCGATAGGACCCATAGAGAGGAAACTGTAAATTGCTACTGAGACCGACGTAGAAACAGTAGCAAGCGCAATGAGTAATGCCGATTTTGCCGGATTTCCCAACCCTAGAGTTAAAATAAATACCAGTACGAAAGAGGCAGCAATCCCTGCCGCTGCAGAGCGGGCTGGAGTTACTGACTCGAGTTCAGGGGCTGTCAGGTCAAAATCCAATCCCACCTGAAAAAAAATTGCAAAAAGACCCAAGTCTGCCAGCAATTTGATACCAGGGCTATTGTAGTTGAGTCCCAGCAGGGCAGATCCTAAAATTATACCGATGATGATCTGGATCGCGATTGTTGGGAAAAACCGCATAAATCGAGCTGAGAGAAGCGCTAGAGCAGTTATAAAAATAAACTCGATTGATTGAACCACTGTGGCCAAATGCGTGCGGGTCTCCTCAAGTATTCGCTCCCAACAGCCTAGAGGCTAGCCGCTATACTTCACATTCACGGAAAGTTTGAAAGGACATCTGAGCCTAACCATGCCACACGAGAATTCCTACTTTGGACTAAGAGAGTCAAAATACGCAACCAAGAAGAGCTCAACTATAGTAGCGCTAGCTGCTGCTGCGCTTTTAGTAACCGGATGCCAATTCAACAAGGGAAACGGAGCACCTGCTGAAGGGGGAACGTTGGGAGCCACTGCTTCGGGCAACTCTGGCTCAAGCTCTTCAGGAGGACTTTCAGGGACTAACGCCCCTGCACTTAATCCCAATGCCAAAGGCATTAACCCAAATGCATACGATGGGGCCGGCTACCCAATAGTCAAAGAAACGACGACAACTCTGCCTGGGACAAAAAATGGCTTGCCTTTGGGGCCAACTCTAATCACGCTTCACAAAACTAAGTGGGGGACTGTGCTTGCCACCACAGCAGGTCTGACACTGTACATGAGGGTTGGGGACACCACAGTCCACTCCGGCTGCTATTCCATCTGCACCACAGTTTGGTATCCCTGGATTACAAATGGGGCACCTCAGGCAGTAGGTGGAATTCTTCCCGCCTTTTTGGGAGTTCTGACCTCGAGCGAACAAACTGAACAGGTCTCATATAACGGACACCCCCTGTACTCCTACAGCGGAGACCATCAACCAGGACAAATCAACGGAGAAGGACTGGGAGGAATTTGGTATGCTATGACTCCATCTGGAAATCCACTCATCTTCAAGAATCCTTCGGCCACGACCACAACCACTGCCCCAACTGGCTAGGCAAACCTTGGGGTGCACTAAAAAACGCAAAATTTCTTAGCTAACCACGAATGGTAAACCCTAATTGAATAAATACGTGTTATCTTTTGTAAATGGTAAAAAATGATTTATCGGACTCGAAGGCAGCTGCTCTTCGATCAACATGGCTGTTTAGTGCATGCAATCGCAAAGAGCTGACCCAATTGGAATCAGCTTGTGACGAGGTGAAAGTGCACCCCGGTTCAGTTCTGTGCGAAGAGGGGAAAGTAGGTAAAGAATTTTGCCTTATCATATCCGGAACCGCCAAAGTAACCAAGAATAACCACGAGGTGGCGACGTTGGGACCCGGAGATGCATTTGGAGAACTCTCGTTGCTAGACCACCTTCCACGCTCAGCTACTGTCACGGCAGAGTCAGAGATGGAATTGCTGGTTTTGCCAGCCCGCGAATTCACCTCTGTCCTTGAAGACATTCCATCAATGGCAGTACGCCTGCTCGAAGCCATGGCAAAGAGACTTCGTGATGCAGACGACAAGGCATACGGATAATTACCCTTCGGTAAGGACAATATACTTACCCGGATTGCCCGCAAGATAACTTGTCAATTCTGATTCTCATTTGGATAGGACCCCCACTCCGTTGGGTGGGGTATGGTTTTATACGGATAAATTCCCAAAAAGCATAGATCCAAAAAAATCAGTCTTTGGTTGAGTTTTCCAGTATTTGAGCAACGTCGAGTACCCTAAGCGACTCTGACGCTGCTCCCTCAGATTGCCTGGACTTGACTCCGTCATCGAGCATAATCATGCAATATGGGCATGCCGTCGAAACAACATCTGCGTCCGTTCCCAAAGCTTGATCAGTACGCTCCATGTTGATTCGCTTACCAATATTCTCTTCTAACCACATTCTCGAGCCTCCGGCACCACAGCAGAAACCCTTCGACTTGTGTTTATGCATCTCAACGGTTGAAACTCCAGGAACAGCATTCAGGACTGAGCGCGGCTCATCGTAAACAGAATTATGCCTCCCTAAATAGCACGGGTCGTGATATGTGACCTTGGCATTGACAGGTATTTTCGGAAGTATCTTTTGCTGTGAAACCAGCTTTTCAAGAAGCTGCGAATGGTGGACAACCTGATAATTCCCGCCCAACGAAGGGTACTCATTGGCCAGTGAATTAAAACAGTGGGGACAGGAGGCTCGAGAATGTGGT
>JAKBSX010000358.1 GCA_021844725.1 Actinomycetes bacterium
GTCGCGAAGGGGGAAACGGCGGCTGAAAGGCTATTTATCGCCTGAATCCCGACAATTGTCACCGAAGCAAGGATTGTCTGCCTGTCGCAGGACTGCAGAGGTATGCCACCTAATGGCCGACACTAAATGAACAGATGAGAAAAGGTACCGAACTCCGCTTACGATACAGGCGAGCACCTGGCGAATTGAGAGCCAAAGGGTGCATGACCTTCGTGTACCAACGTCCACTACAGTAATAGCAGGCGCAAACCGGGCCGGAACTGCCATGAAAAGATACAGGGCGAATTTGGAATATAGCCGCATCGACAATGACATCGGGCCCTCGATCCTTAGGCGGGAAGGCGCAAATGATCGTGGAATGGCAACTGAAACATTAGAGTCAGAGGGATTTTCCCACAGTCTTCAAAGTCCGGCATCGCTGACTCTGGTCTAAGGGCTGTCGAATTGCACCCTGTAAGTCTCGGTGGTTTCCTAGGCGTCAGTTGGTCCATCGCATTCAAAACCATCAGTTAGCTTTGGCGCTCAGATATAGTGGATAATTACAGGGAAAAGTATTTATTTGAGAGAGCGTGGATATGAGCGATTTGAGGGAGCAAACCATCACCTGGAGAGAGCGGTTAACTGAAGCAAAGGTTGAGTCGATTGTCCACGTGGCTATGCAGGACGTAGACATTTCCAGGATTCACTTTGCATCGGTATTTTCCTTCATTGACAGGAACGAGGTCCAGCTATTTAAGTTGCTGGGAATTTCGCTGAGCAGACTAATGGCCACAGGTTTCGCTATGCCGGTGATCTCGGCTCACTGCGAATACAAAAAGCCGTTTGGCCTGGATGACATTGTCACCGTCACTTCATATGTTTCTGATATAGGAACCAGGAGCATCAAATTAAGGCACGTGACAACTGATCAGGATGGCGAGATATTGGCCGATGCCTATACCGTTCACGTCCCCATAAACGAAAATACCATCACGTCCATAACTCTTGACGAACTCTTTGAAGGAATGGGTTTGTAGGTTTGCACAAAGGCTGAAGGACGGCAATTATTGTTAGCCTGATGCTCTGAAAAGTGCAGAATCTGAAAAATCCGGAGTTGCACTAAGCAGACAAGGCCGTTAATCATACTTATCGGTTTTGATTACTGAAAGTAGAAGTATTTTTTCAGACCTCTTTGGCTGCTTGGGTAGTGAGTTCCTTCATCGTTATGTACTAGAAAGTACTTGATACGGCTTGACACTTTGCCGGACATTCTACGCCTCAATTGGCAATGTCTCCTGATTACCGGTTTTGGTTTCAGTCGAACCGACGTGCTTTAAAAGCAGAAGAGCAAACAGCAGTGCCACTACATAGCAGATGACAAATAGCCGGAAGGTGATGTCGATACTGTGCGAAAGCGTGGCAGCTGACGAAGTACTAAGAACTTCCCCTATCCCAAGAAAAACTCGTGTGGCAGTTGCGTGGGGGAGACTGCTTTCCGCGCTAAGAAGAGCCAGCGTCAGCGAAAGCGTAAAGCCGACATTTCTCAAGGTGTAAAACATTCCAGCGGCGGCCCCAGCCACTTGTTTTGGCGCCGATTGCATTGTCCCTTTGACTAAAGGCGGCCAGTAAAGCCCATTCCCGACCGATATAAGCGCCAGGGGTATGATCAGCAAGGCGTAGTTGAGGTGCGGTCCCAACAAACTCAATAACCAATCGGCGATGGCAAGTATCACCAGGCCGGCGACTATGGGTCTTGCAAATCCAATCCGGTCTGCCAAACGGCCTCCGATGGGCGCGGTGATCATTTGCGGAATCGAAAGTGGAACGAGAAGAAGACCGGTCGCCAAGGGAGTCCGGTGCAGGGCGCCTTGGAGGTAGAAAGTCAAAAGGAATGTGGTTGCAAAGAAGGCCAGGCTCGCGAAAATAGCCACTCCCTGGGTGGCGGCAAAGTGGCGATGCCGGAAGAGTTTGAGCATAAAAAGAGGATACTTGCGCCGGGATTCCCCGATGAAAAAGACCACCAAAGCTATCACTGCCAGTGTGAAAAGGCCAAGTATCCGGCCGCTGGTCCACCCCCAGCCGATCCCTTGAGACAGCGCGATCAAAAGCGAGGCAAGAGCGACAGTAAAACTCGTTGCTCCTATCCAGTCCATTGGTTGGCGCTCAGTCGGGCGTGATTTGGTCGGCAGCACTTTTATCCCGACAACAGCCCCCGCTATTGCAAAAGGCACCGTTACCCAAAAGATCGAACGCCACCCAAAATCGGTTACCAGCACACCTCCTGCGACCGGACCCACCACCGAGCCGAGAACCCAGGCGACGGAATTGATACCTAGTGCGCGTCCTAATTCCTCAGGAGGAAAAGCTTCGGTAATGATTGGCGTGGCAACGCTGGCGAGGACGCCTCCGCCGACTCCCTGAAGAAGTCGGAAACCCACCAGTGCCCCTCCTGTTGGAGCTAGAGCGCAGAGGGCAGAGCCGATTGCAAAGATGACATAACCGATGATGTAGATACGCTTGCGGCCAAAAAGGTCCGACCAGCGTCCGACCGGCAACAGGAGGATGGTGCTTACCAGCAGGTAGCCGGTCAGAGTCCAAAGTCCGGTGTTGATACTTGCGTGTAGTCCTTGAAGAATACGCGGCAGTCCAACGACAACGATCGTCGCATCGACGTTTGCTATGAATGCCCCAAGAGTTGTAACTGCCAGGACTGTCCATTTTCTGTTGCTGTTCGTCTTAGCGGATGCGGACGTCTTTTCGCTCACCGGAGTCCGCTCCTAGACTTGGTTGGATGCAGTGAACCGTTGGCAGGTTGACTTTGGAGAATTGGGTCTGGAGGTATCAACGAGTTGAGTTTCCTTTTGCTGGATAGGTTCATACGACTTGGCGCAAAGGTATTTGAAGACCCGCATACGTTCTCTTATCCAATTCTATGGTAAGCAACTCCATTGTTCTCCTCCAATGCGTGAGCTGGTATGTTTTTATTGCCGCAAGGATATGCAACGAACCAGACTCGTTCCGAATATCCGAATTGGTGTCAACTTTTAATTCAAAAGGTATTTGCTGAATCGATAATAGCGTCTCGGGCCACAGGCCAACCTTTGGACTCCTCCCAGCTAGTCCCATACTCCAAGATTATTAACTCAATCGTTGGATCCCTCACTCTTTGCTCAAAATCACCGGGAATCTGTGCCTGATCCACAATCCAGGTAGAGCAGTAATTGGACTGATCCTGCCTAAAGAGAGTAACTGAATTAAATTCCTAACTCAACCGGCCAAGTTATAAGACTTTGATGTCTCCATCTCCATGGATCCAGTAGTCGTTGACAATTTTCAACGGTCTGTTAGTGTGACATGTCGTTACTCGTTTTTCCTTGGATACTCTTATAAGCATTTGTGAATCGAACCGGGGGGTCACAATGATTCGTAAAAGGACGGACTTCAGTCGGCGGGCTTTGAAATCGAGCTGGCTCACGTCCACGGGCTTGTTCTTGGCGATACTGTTGGCGGCATGCGGGTCTTCAACTTCCTCCGCCAGTGCTATCTCCGCAACCAGTACCACGACATCTACCGCTGCGCCAGTTTCTATCACCTTTGCAAAAGCCGTCAACACGGAGCCGTTCGCCACCATAGATGTTGCACAGCAGCTTGGGTATCTGAAAGCTACTGGTCTCGACGTAAAGATTGAAACCGTTGCAGGAAGTAGCGTTGCCAACGCGGCACTGCAGAGCGGAAGCGTGCAGTTTGTTTTTGCCAGTTCTACCGCCCTGCTCTTGGCGGCGGCTAAGAAAATCCCGTTACTTGCCGTAGCCGGCATCAATAAAGGCGAAAGCATACAGTTGGTTGTGTCGAACGCCTGGATCAAGGCTCATAATCTATCGATCAGCCAACCACTGGCTGCTCGGATCAAAGGTCTCGAAGGCACAACGGATGCCACCCTCAGCACATCTGACAAGTCAATAATGGCTGACTTTGAAGCTCAGGCTGGCGTACCTGTCTCCGCCATTCACGAGGTGTCAATTTCAAGCGTGTCGGCCCAATTGGCTGCGATTCAACACAACTTGGCGCAAGAATTTTTGGCAAGTCCACCTAATAGCAGTATTGCCGTTGCCGGAGGATTCGGATCGGTATTAGCAAATTCTAAGGAGCTTCCTTATCTCTCTGATGAGACAGACGGGATATTGATTACTACGCCTAGCTACGCGAAATCACATCCAGCTGTAGTAAAGGCACTGGTAGGTGCTCTGCAAAAGGCGCTGACACAAATGTCGCAGAAAACTCCAGCTGCGATTTCGGCGTTGCAGACTCTTTACCCTAAACTCTCTGCAGCCGTCATTCAGTCGTCGTTAGACAGCATTGCTTTTACCCCAACCATGCAGCAAACCCAGGTTGGATGGAATGATGCCCTCAAATTTGCACAGAAGACTGGCCAAGTGAAACCCGGACAACAGATAAATGTGACCGAAGGCAGTTTATGGACAAATCAGTACACCGGCTAATGCCACGGTTATTGCGT
>JAKBSX010000359.1 GCA_021844725.1 Actinomycetes bacterium
ATCTTTTCTGTCAGAAGATGACTCGCTGGCACCTCTCTACCTTCTGCTAGCTGCGATCATCGCACCAAGTCGAATCCATGTGAAGATTCACCATGCGTCAGACGTAATCGGAGGAGTTTTAGTCGGATGGCTTCTTTCTAGAGTAATTAAAGCAATATATCCCAAATAGTCTGGTAAATATGAGCGACCAATCAGTAATTCAAGCATGCGGTGGAGTGATCGTCCGCTACGGAGGCCATGACAAAGATCAACCCTTCTATGCCCTGGTCCATAGACAGCGCTACGGCGACTGGAGCTTTCCAAAAGGAAAACTCGAGCCCGGGGAGCAGCACCTTGAATGCGCTCTTAGGGAAGTCTATGAAGAAACTGGCTACAAGTGCACCGCTGGGCAGGAACTGGCTTCGACCCATTATAAAGATCATCTCGGACGCAATAAAACAGTTCGATATTGGCTCATGGAGATCACTGAAGGCAACTTTTCCCCTAATGAGGAAGTGGATGCAATTGCCTGGCTTCCGTTTCATTTAGCAGAAGGCACGCTGACCTACCACCACGACAGGGAAGTATTGAACTCCGCCCAAGAAGCGTTTATGGCAGATAAAAAATAATCCTCATTTATCGAGGAATGTTATCGCGCTGATACGAGTTATACATAAACATGAGCGAACTTAGTTTTAATATCAACTGGGACTACAGATGCCCATTTGCGCGCATCGTGAATGAGCACGTAGTTTTTGGCCTCCAAAATGGGGCACCTTGGAAGGTAGACTTTCTCCCCTTTTCTCTTACGGAGGTCCACACCGAAGAAGGTGATATTCCCTCTTGGGATGACCCGTCCAAAGCGGACGAACTCCTGGCAGTTCAAGTGGGCATAGTTGCGAAAAACAACTTTCCTGACAAGTTCTACGATCTTCATGTGCATCTGTTTTCCCTTCGACATGAAAAGGGACTTGACCTACGAAACAGAAGCGTGCTTGGGGCGGGTATTGCTGAAGTCGGGCTGGACCCAAAGCCAATTTTTGATGAAATAGATTCTGGATGGCCATTGAAAGAATTTCGCAAACAACACGAAGAGTCAGTTACAAAGCATGCAACTTTTGGGGTGCCAACTATTTTCGTCGACGGTAAAGCTGCTTTTGTCAGATTAATGGCTCGCACCAATGGAAATCCCAAGGATTCAATTGACCATATCGAAAGAATCGTGGATCAGATAAAGAACCACTCTGAAATCAACGAACTCAAACACACCACAATTCCTTACTAGGAAAAACCATAATTAGAGTCTCAGCGGATAGGTGGCAGGTCTGGTGAGCAGCGGGTTCTCCAACCTGTAAGCTTTGCCACGAGAAGTAGGGCAACTCCTAATACGAACTGTCCCAGACGGTGAACGATCTTTCCATCAGGTGTTTCTTTTCAAATGACCAAAGTTAGTAAGCCGGGAGTTAGCCCTCTTCACCGGACAGCGAAGCCCCGTTGGCCTTTATCTGGTTCGAGCTTCGTTTACATTTCTTGGCTGTCACGGCGTCGGTGATGGAACGTCCAGCTAGACGCTTTTGAATGACACCGGGGTCATAACCACGATCAAGCCAAATGGTCTTAATCTCATAAAGCAGTCCTCTGCCCGATGCCCGATGCGTCATCTAAAGTGGGTGCAAGGAGTACAGAATCATGTCGGTTTGTCCCGTCTATGGCCCTGCCAATCGGGACGCCGCTCGATCAGTATAGTTCTCGCCTGTCCCCTCACGCCCACAAGGGCTTTTTTGCAACCAGCCGTCTAATGCCACATCAGAGAGACCGGGTCCGATCATGGGTCTTAACCCGCTATGGCTTGGTTGGCCATTGCAACATAAACTCCTGCTTCTGTCTCCTCGTCCCTTCGTTTGCGTACCTTGGTATCCACACCTTATGACCACCGAGTTCGTTCTGCATCCTCCCATGAGCGTCCTATTGCCAGTCGGACGGGCATTACATCGAAGAGAAAAGGAGCGACTATCAATGCGTGGGTATTTTGGAGCGGCGATAGTGTCGATGGCACTCACAAACCCGGGTCATGAGGGCGCCACCGCATGAGCCTTTATCCAATTAGGCACGACCTCCACCCACGTGTGACCCGGTGCAAGGGGAATCTGTTGACCGCTGGAAGTGTAATATGACGTCGTCTGAGAGAGCGACTGCCGCACCCAGGTTCCTTTAAAGATCTCCCCGTTACGGAGAATCCATACTGGACCTTTACCGACAGTTTGGGAGTGCACCCCCAAACTGTTTGGGCCACTCTCGTTGTATTTACCGAGGGGTGCGTTGACGAACTGCACGACGACATTTGTGGCGCTAAACTGTTCACCTCCGTTCCCGTAGGCCGGCTGTCCTGAATAGTACCGCAGAAACCGATTCGCCGAAGGGCTCCATGCCCAGCTCACATCCTCCAAGCCCGAGAAGGGTATATAGACGGTACCGACAGCACTACCACCGGCTGGCAGTGACGAAGAGAAATCAAAGAGGCGCGGCGGCGTCGTCGTGGCATGTACGTATGACCAGATCTGAGATGTCGACCCGTACAGGTTCTCGGGTGGAACTCGCGAGCTGATACGCGTAAACGGCGCTCCACTGAAGTTGAGTGCATCAATAAAGTGCAGCCAGCTCTGCGCCCTCACTCCTTGAATATCGGGAATGATGCCTCCTGCAGACACAAGAATAGGATGTCCAAGCTGATGCACCACATGCCAATCGACCCAACGGAGCGATCGAATCGGTCCAACCATAGCAGCAGACTGGCATTGGAACACCGCTATAAAACGCGTGATGCCCCCTTCCGCCTGAACCTCATATACGACATCGGCCCTACTTAGACCACTCTGTGGTCGTGCACCCGGATCATTTCCAACCTTGATCGCCAACGCTGGACGCTGTGGCACTTTCCCACCCGGCGCCGGCAGATCTGTGAGTGGACAATGCGGCGTGGCTGAAACGGGAACCGTCGTAGTCGACTTGGTCGTCACCGGAGGCGCACTCAAAGTCTTCTTCACAGATTGGCCAGTATTTCTAGGAACGCTACGGGAATTCAACACCGCCACTGCTCCAACAGCCACAACCGCGACAACTACAACCGGAATGATCAGTACAGAACGGGACCGTCCTCGCTTCTGCACCTTTCTGCTTTGGGTACGCGAATTTCGTGACACTGAACCTCCTAGATCTTCCAACCAACTCTAGACTCTTGACACGCGTCAGGACCAATCCCGCAGTGACAATTTGAGCCGAACTCTACCCAACCCCGCTACGTGAGCACCGCGACAACCACAACCTCAACCGCTGCATGACCTTGCAACCGTGAGTCGTCGCGCAAAACTCTTGCTCCAAACTATCCGAACAGCAATGCCAGCGTTACGCAGTATCGTCATTTGATTCTTCCGCTCCATAGTACCCAGGCTTTTCAACCACAGCCTTCCTCTTAGCTCTGAAGCAGTCGAGTCTCTTCGACTGAATCCATGGGGCTCCTAGCCTTTTGAGTTGAACCGCATAGTCCCTCTCCGACCTGCCCGACCGCATTTACGCCTTCTACTCGCAATAGAAAGCTCAAGCCGAAGATCATCTTCAGCTGGCGTAAGAGGTGAATCGGTTAATCTCTCGATCCTTCGACTCAGGTGTTCACGGGGAGTTGGTGAACCGCTTTTAGCAGCCGGCTTATCATCAGGTTTTCGAGGTCTTGCAGGTACTATTGCTGCCTACCCGGGCAGGAAAGACAGAACTTGAAAGAGGCAACAGGAGCCTCCGACCTCAGGCGGAGGCAGTTCACAGTACTCAGATCTATCTGCAAACGGGATAGGTCTTTTTGATTTCAGCTCTGGCGGTCAATGAAACGAGCAAGTGGCCCCTACAATAGCCCAATTGCAGTCAAATTTACTCTAGGTAGCACCCCGTGCATTACCAGACCGCTACTAACGGAATCCACTGCAATCCACCTATAAATCCAATAAAACCGAGAAGCCTATTTCTTTTCTCCTTAGCGAGATTGGACAGCGGGAAAAACCGGGTCCATCTGCAAGCTCCCACCCAATGGTTCTAATCACTAACGGTTGCCGTAAGATTTTTCTAACATTACGGTAATCTTTATCAAGCCTTGGCCGTCAATAATTAATTCGGCGACCAAGGAGGAACTGTGACCTCAAAATTTTCCATAATAAAAATTACCGCGGCACTCGGTGTGGGTGTTGGTTCGGCCGCTGCGGTCCACGCTGTGTCCACCGCGTCCTCTCAACCATTACCAACAGCCAGTCAAGTGACCGCTTCCAAAACTACCAGCCAGAACCGCTCCTCCCAGGCAATGAACCAGCAGCTAAAGCAACTCTCACAAGAGGAGGCGTCGCTACAATCCAAAATTAGTGCAGCTCAGGCTATTGCAGCCAGCAGTGCTGCCAGCCAAGCTTTATATGCCAGTTCTGTTACAAATTCCAGCACCACCACAACTTTGCCACCAGTAATCCATGTCAAAT
>JAKBSX010000360.1 GCA_021844725.1 Actinomycetes bacterium
CCGAAAAATATCCCCGTCATTTTCTCGATATGTGTTCCATGTCACAATTAGGGGATCATTGGGTGCTTCTGAGCGTCCTCGAGTCATCACACGGGAGTTATTGCTGCTAGAAAGCTTTGCGCAAGCTGTGAAGTAGTTGTGAATGATAAGGGTTGAGTAAGAGTGGCAACGCCCGAGAGCTAGAATAAGGGCAGTTCTAAAAGTAAGAGTGAGCATCAAGTAAGTGGTCCGACGCGGTCAGGGACTGGGAAGGTTGTCGTAGTGTCCGAATCAAAGAAAGTTATCGTATTTGGTGCAGATGGCTACATTGGGTGGCCTATGGCAATGCATCTATCCAGACTAGGCCATCAGGTCGTTGCGGTAGATAATTTGGCACGACGAAGCTGGGATTTAGAGGGCGGCACCTATAGCTTGATCCCCATCGCTTCGATGGAAACTAGGGTCTCCCGATGGAAGGAGCTAACCGGCAGGGAAATTGTATGGCGGAAGCTCGACCTTTGTGATGCTGGATCTCTTGATGCTCTAATGTCCGAGTTTTTGCCAGATGCCGTGATTCATCTCGGCGAACAGAGGAGCGCTCCGTTTTCAATGATCTCCCGCGATCATGCAGTCAGGACGCAAGTAAATAATATCGTTGGCAATCTAAATCTCTTGTTTGCAATTCACTCGATTGTTCCTGAATGTCATTTGATCAAGCTTGGTTCCATGGGAGAGTATGGCGCCCCCAACATTGATATAGAAGAGGGGTATATAACCATTGAACATAATGGGAGAAGTGATACCCTTCCATTTCCAAAGGTTCCGCATAGTTTTTACCATCTTTCAAAGGTGGCAGATTCGCAAAACATACATTTTGCATCCCGCGTATGGGGTACCCGGGCAACCGATTTAAACCAGGGTGTGGTATACGGGGTACATACCGAGGACACTGCTCTTCATCCAGACCTTATGACCAGGTTCGATTTTGATTCAATCTGGGGGACGGCGTTAAATAGATTCTGTGTTCAAGCGGCGGTAGGTCAACCGTTGACTGTCTATGGAAAGGGAGGCCAGACGCGAGGCTACCTAGACATTAGGGACACCATGGCATGCATAACACTGACTCTCGATAACCCCCCTGAAATAGGTGAATGTAGAGTTTTCAATCAGTTTACTGAGCAGTTCAGCATAAACGATTTGGCCGCGCTGGTGGCCTCTACTCGGAAGAGAATGGGTCTGCAAACTGAAATATCGCATGTTGCTAATCCTAGAGTTGAGGCAGAAGAGCATTATTACAATGCCAAACACACGGCATTGTTAGATCTCGGTCTTCAACCTCATTATCTTTCAGATACCTTGGTTAGTTCAGTGATCTCTACAGTTGAGCGGTTCAAAGACAGGGTGGATCCAATCCTACTTCAGATGCCAAGCGTTACCTGGCGTAGCGGAGGGAACGAGATTTGGGACAAGTACGCCAACATCGATGAATTCAAATCGGCCGGTGACGATCTTCTTAGACTGATTGATTCGTCAACCAGGTGAAAATATTCTAGATTTATTTGATTGTGTCCAATCTTTGTTTAAGGAATTGGCTATTGCACTGTTCTCGATTAGGATTGAGCCGTGGAAGAATTCCAAGTATCGGGCACCAAAATCTCAATTCGGTCGTCTAGCTTATCCAAGTTTCCGTTAGTTTATTCAAGAGTTAAGGGATTGGCTATTGGGGCTTGTCTACTTTGGGGTTTTGGATTAATTGAAGTTGTTACAGTTGACGTTTTCCCCGGTACTTATTATGTGTCGTTTGTTGCAGCTATTGTAGCCGTGGCGTTGGTTGGAGTTTTGGCTATTTGGTATTTCCGTCGCGGTGTCGATACCTGGTCGGGCGCAGATGGTTGTACCAACGCTCAGGTAGGGCAGTGTTCTCAACCCGGTTGCGATGCGGCCGGTGGCGGTTGCCTCACCAAAATAAATAGGGAGATCTCGGATCGCATCACTGAGATGGAAAAAAGCAAACTTGCACAGCTTTTGCGCCATAAAGTCGGAGCTGAGATTCTTTTCCCGATTTTTTGGATAGCAGTTGGTGTCAAGGTGGCAGCTGGTTCGACGATTGAGTTTCAGGTCGGCGGGTTAGCTATAGCCTTGGGATCATTGGGTCTTGTCGCCGCTCGAGTTTACCTGGGTAAAGCAGTGTTTTCGTGAGTTCCAGGCTGCTCACTTAGCTGTCAGAACTATGTTGCTCATCGCCACATTTGTGGCATTCAATTTCTATGGTCACGTGATCTATCCCGAATTTATCTTTTAGTAATAATTTGATTGACTCTACTTTGAGCTGCGACTTATGAAGTGTCGCTCCGTCTTCCATTAAGACGTGCGCTGACAAAGCGGTTGAGTCTGATGCAAGATTCCACAGATGAAGATGATGGACATCTAATATATCAGGTTCGTTTTGTAATATAGCGATGATCTCCGTGGGGCTGATTTTACGTGGGGTAGCTTCAAGCAATACCGATATTGTTCCTGATATCAGCTGCCATGAGGAAACGAGGACCAGTAGCGCGATCAGGATCGCGCCTATAGTGTCTGCTTGTTGTACATGAAACTCCATAATTGCTATTCCGGATAAAACTGTGATTATCCAGCCAGCAGAGTCCCCAGCCATGTGAAGAACCCCGGCTCTCATATTTAAGCTTTCCCCGGCATTGCGATGGAGTACCAACAGTGAAGCAGTACTGACAATCAGCCCACTGATTCCGAGAATTATTACCGGGGTTGGGTGGACCTGAGGTGGGGACCCGAAATCTTTTACTGCACTGACAAGTATCCACAATGATGTAGAAACTAGAATTACTCCGTTAGTTAAGGCGCCCAGAACCTCTGCTCTAACAAGCCCGAACGAATGCTTATCTGACGTTGGTTTTGCGGCTAGAAGTGCTGCCAGATATGCAATCAATAAGCTAGCTGCATCTGCAGCAAGATGAACAGCGCTTGCAAGCAGAACTAGGGAGTGCGAGTAAAATCCAAATCCTACAACTACCACAATGAAAGCCGAGAACAGGATCAGAACTTTCAAGGTAGCGCTCTGTTGTGATTTCCGGAGTCCGGAATGAGCGCTGATATGATGGTTTATCGTATCCATCAGTCCATTGTCTTTATAGTTATAGAACTCAGTTGTATCACAAAATAAAGGCTAATGCACTAGAAGAGTCCTGAGGCCAGTGAATCATTCCCACGGATAAGTCCAGGTGGATTCCTGACTCACCCTGCTTGGTTCCTGTTGGAGAAGCAAGTCTTACGCGATAAACACCAGCAGGTTTGAAACCAGCCCTGGCTACCATCACGGCAGCAAAGTCCTTTCTAGGGGTTTTACGCGCCCACAGGCAGAACAAGTATAGGTACGCAGCTTGCGTTCTGATGTGCGGGAAGGCCTCAGACGATAGGTGTAGCTGACTTTTAGCTCGGCCATAGGGCAGACATATCAGCGCGCTGTGACTGTCATAATGGTAATGTCTAATGTTCCCGGAGTGGACTAGATCTGACCCAAATCGTGTGACTGGCCTCGTGCCTTGTAATTGATCTGTCGGCCTGGTTTCTCTTTTCGGCTTGAATAGCAGAATCCTTATTCGCCATTAATGGTTGAGTTTTCGATCGGCTTTGGCGACAGCGCGATGTCTGGGCGACTGCCTTGCTGACCTAGCTCGATATCAGTCCATTGCTTCAGTCCATTAGTAAATGTAAAGAAGCCAGGTCCAGGTCAGCTTTCTACGGACTTGGGTCTATCATAGCTACACACTAGGAGCTTCCTCTAATGCCACATCCGAGTCGTACCCGTAGATCCAGCCGTTTGCTATAAGCGGATCGTTCTGAACGAAGGCTGCATCCCGCTGACGCTGCTCTGGCCCGTCCGGTAGATGGTTAAGCCGCGCGCGGTCGTGGCTGACCGTCTGAATCCGGGTGGTTCGGTCAATTCTGATGCGCTCGTAGCGACGAAGCGCTTCAGCGGGATCGTCTATGCCGTCGACAAGGCAGCGTGCCAACACGGCAGCGTCCTCGATCGCCTGAGCTGCGCCCTGGGCAAAGAAAGGAAACATGGGGTGAGCAGCGTCACCGAGCAGCGTGGCCCTGCCTTCTGACCACCGCGTCAGGGGAGCTCGGTCGAGGAGTGCCCAGCGACCCGGCGTACCCGAGGCGCGGATCAGGGCAGTCAAACGTGGATCCCATTCGCAGAATTCCGCCAGAAACTCCTCAACCGTGGCGGTGGCAGTCCATGATTCAACCGTATAGTCGCCAGCGGGAGCGAAAGCAACGAGGTTTACCTGTTCCCTGGCTGAAATTGGGTAGTGCACGAGGTGATGACCCGGACCGAGCCAGAGCGTCTGCGCTGGGCGGCGCGCAAACTCCGGCGCCTCATCCGCTGGTACCAGGGACCGGAACGCGCACATCCCCGAGTAGGTCACTGGAGCGGTACCGAAGAGAGCGCTCCGTACCACTGAATGGATTCCGTCTGCA
>JAKBSX010000361.1 GCA_021844725.1 Actinomycetes bacterium
ATGAATCTGGTGTGTGGAGTGCACCGGTACAAGGACTAAAAGATGTATTAGAACATCCACACCTAGCTGAATCTGGGCTGATGTATTCGTTAAATACCAACGGTCAGGACTATCGTTTTGTTGGCAGTGGAATTGAAATGGAAGGCTTGGAGCCAGTTGTTAGATTGCCTCCTCCTGTAGTTGGATCTCATAACGATATGTTGCGTAAAGCCCGGAAATCCAATGGCTGATCTATTCAATTCTTTATACCTCAAAGAGTTGGCTTTGCGAGTCGCAACTCGCTCAATTTCCTGGGGCGGCAACTATTGGTATTGGGGGGATGCCATATTATTTGACGGCGTGGTCGATGCTGCCCTCAAGTTCAACGATCGAACCCTTTTGGACTGGGCAACAGAGCGCGTTAATTCGTGGTTAAGATCCGCTACGCCCAGCTGGTCCGATTGCGTGGCTCCCGTACGGAGCATTGGCCGCCTAATCGATACTGGACATTTACATGACACGAGCGGAATCGAGCGTTTTGTAGAAAGATATTATTCGCGGCCAAATAATGAGGTTGGCTTGCCTCTACTACGTCCAGATGAATCCCGCTGGAATCAAGTTGTATGGGTGGACGCAGTTTACAACATCCCTGTTGCCTTACTAGTTGCGGCTCGCAAACTAAATGACTGGAGTCTTCGTCGGGAAGCGTTTAATTTTGCGGGCAAATCGATGGAGGTTCTCAAGACACCAGACGGTTTGGCGCATTTTTACGATAGCGGACTGCGCCGCAACAACGAGATTTGTTGGTCTCGGGGTGTTGGTTGGGCAACGCTAGGGCTTCTTGACGCTGCCCTGGAAGCTGAAAATGATGAAAAGGAATGGTTGGTCGATCAATCTCAAAAACTTATAGGTTTGCTATCAGATCACGAAAGAGTTGGACATTGGCCTACTCTTCTTGGCGATCCAAGTGCTTCTTTTGAATTGTCAACGAGCGCTTTTTATATTGCTGCGACGTGCCATGAACTATGGACCCAAGTTGCGAAGGAAAAACCCGATATTTGGGAAGATGCTTGTACTAGAGCACTTAGAACCCTATTATCAAACCTGGCCGTCGATGGTGTTCTTCACAAAGTTAGTAGAGATACTGAGGCTAGTTGGGAACCTGCTGACTATCGTTGGCCGAAATTAGGGCCATCCCCTTGGGGCCAAGGAAGTGCAATTCGTGCGTTATTGTCGTATGCGTCTCAGGAAGAAGCCTAGGTACAGGAGGTTACTCATGTCAGGGTTCCTGCTAAAACGGGTGTAAATCGGATACGAAGAAATCTGTAGCGGATTGAGATTACGAGCATATTAGGGAGTCAAGATGGATGAACATAGGGTGCCAGAGGGTTATTTGAAGTGGGTTATACCAGATTGTTGGATGCCACCAAAAGGTAGCGCCGAAGTTCGCGGACATGAAGCTGTATGTATTACCAATACGGGTTTAGATCTATGTAAGGTTCGCTTTACTGTGTTTTATGAAACTGCCACCGAAGAGTCTGGATCTATTATTGAATGTGCTGCGAGATCCTCATTGCACATTTTATTAGACGATGAGACTAGTAATGGTGGGTTAAAGATACCGAGGGAGACGCCATACTCTCTTGAAGTAATGTCGAGCAAACCTGTCGTTGTGCAATACACCAGGGTTGATACTCGTCTAGGTGGACTTGCGCTTATGACATCCTTGGGTTGGCCGTGCGTCGATGAGGTTGATTTAAATTAATTGCGGGCCTAGTTGTCATTTCATTGGAAGCCCTATTTGGATCATGGAGTGAGTTTCAGTTGTGGTTCTTCAAAAATCAAGGATAATCGGAGGAGCAATATGTTTTCTATTGAAATCATCAATTATGGCGTGCAGTCAGTACCAGGACCACAAGTGTATTATCAGTCAGGTTGGGACGAATGGGTATCTTTCAATTTTTACTTTTACCTTTTGAGGGGCGAGGGCGTAACCGGGCTCATCGATTGCGGCATGGACGATCCTGATCCATTGAACCGAGCGATCGTAGGTTCGCTTGGGCAGCGAGGGGAAGTTAAGACACTGGCACCAGGAAAGTTAATGATGGAACTCTTGAGTAGACATGGTGTGTCGGTCGAAGAAATTGATTTTGTCGCAATTACTCACCTCCATGCTGACCATGTTTCTAATGCTCGGCAGTTCCCAAATGCGAGATTCCTAATTTCACAACAAGGTTGGGAGAGATTCCATATTCTGCAGAACCGTCAGCCCAAAATGGTAGCTGATCCATCATTTCCCAGAAGCGTCATAGAAGCTTTTGAGAACGATCTCAAAGGACGCCTTGATGTGGTGCCTGATGGTCTTACAGAATACGGCATCGGTATTAAACACATTGGAGGCCACACTGCAGAGAGCACGGCATTTACAGTGACAACTGACAGTGGTGAGGTAGTGATTCCTGGAGACACCGTGTGGACATACAGGAATTTAGAAGAGAATATACCAGTGGGATCGTGCATCGATTTATTTGAGTGTTATCAGGCTATGGATTGGGTTCGCAACTCAGGGGATATCGTGTTGCCGTCACATGATCCATTAGTGTTGGAACGGTACCCAAATTGTATTTTGTGAGGCAGTTAGAGCATTCATGATTTCAATCGTTGTTGTATTTAATCTTGCCAATTGAATCAATTTTAGTGATTTAGATGATTTCAAAATAATGAAGGGAAAAGACGTGGGTAGCAATAGTCTGGCCGTCGTTACAGGAGCTGCATCAGGGGTAGGTGCAGCAACTACAGCTCGTTTACGTTCGAGAGGCATTGATGTTATAGGAGTCGATATATCTTTAATCAACGATATTCCAACCAGTGAAACTGATGGCAACTTGACCTGGGTTATAGGTGATATTTCTCAGGATGAGACATGGGATTCGGTTATTGATAAGTCGAGGGAGTTAGGTGTGGCTCCGAGTATATTGGTGCTTGCTGCTGCTCAACTTTCTGTTGGGAATATAGAAGTGACTTCGGACGAGGACTGGGATCGAGTGTTCTCGGTCAATGTTTTTGGCGCGATTAAAGGCATGAAGTCGTGTCTTCCAGGAATGGTAGAAGCAGGAAAGGGATCGATAGTCACGGTAGCAAGTATAGATGCCTTTATGGTCGAGCAAAATTTTATTGCATATTGTGCTTCAAAAGGCGCGCTCTTGCAGATCACTCGTTGTGTGGCACTTGACTACGCCAGGCATGGAATCAAGGCAAATTGTGTATGTCCTGGTGTTATCGACACCCCGTTTTTTCGAAAGCACTTGGCTAGGAGTGAGAATCCAGAGGAAGTTTTGAGCTACCGGAAAGATAGGAATCCTCTAGGCAGATTGTTGTCCGCCGATGAGGTCGCCGAAGTAGTGGAGTTTGCAGCCCTTTCGAATGCCGCAGCAATTACTGGTTCAAGTCTTGTAGTCGATGGTGGCCTTTCTCTTGGCTTTGAGTTTCACTCTTAAGCTGGCATGGTCGGCTGATCACAAAATAATGCGCTGATCTCAATACTTTGGCCAGCGTGTAAGATTTGATTCGATTTACAATGAAATCGTTATCGATATGACTATTGCGGCAATTAATGGCTACTCAGGTTGTGAGGATTATAGAGGGGTGGTTTACGGCAAGTGAAGACTGTAAATGAGGCTCAAAAGACCTGCCGATACTAGCCCCATAAATACGACAGCACCCAACATGAGACTTACCATTTTCCACCCAAAACCATTGCCCAACATGGCCACAGACGGAAGGCTAATGGCTGGAAGCGTAATCAAAAGCGCACCCAGAATCCCGGGTGCAGCTCCGGCATTAGCCAGAGAAAGAAGTACTGGAATCTCTCCTGCGGTCGGTATTACCATCAAAGTACCAACTAGAGAAGCTAAAAGAATAACAGCGAACCCCCAGTGGGCAATATTATTTCCAAATGGAAATAGCCATCCTCTGAAAACTCCTAGAAGAAAAACCAGAATGAGATATTCGGGTAATAAAGTAACCGCAAAATGTATCCATGCCTTTAGATAGCGCACAGGAAGCGCTTGAATACCTGAAGAGCTCTCTAGTGGAAGTTGTTGTTTAGGTGTAGGAAGAACCTGCTTCTTGTTTAGATTTTTCTTGCTTCGACCATTATCTTTTGACCCGAATTTAGCAACCAAAGTAGTAATACCGAATACTAGTATCACTCCTATAACTAGACGAACCAATACCCACTGCCACGGACCTACGAACGCCAAAAAAGCAAGAACTGCTGGGTTTAGAGTTGGATTTCCTATCCAATAAGCAAGAGCCGAGGAGTCGGGAACCCCTTCTTTTACTAGTGATCGAGTAATTGGTGCACTGCAACAAGTGCACATCATGCAAGGAATCGAAAGGAGGCCACCTACGAGAGAATTGCGAGACTCAGAAGATCTCTTGAGGATTCGTGTCAGCCAATTTCTTGGCAAAAGCGCCTGAATTCCAGCTGCAATTGAAAGTCC
>JAKBSX010000362.1 GCA_021844725.1 Actinomycetes bacterium
AAAGCGTCGCCCGGAGCCATGAATGCTATGTTAAGTTTCGGAAAATATCTGCAAACTACAGCCTTAGAGTCCTCTCTAAAGAACCTGGTACTTGTCCGGGCTTCTCAGATAAACGGTTGCGCGTATTGTCTTGACATGCACACGAAGGATGCCCGCGCAGAAGGAGAAAGCGAGCAAAGACTGTACTTGATCTCTGGATGGAGAGAAGCTCCTTTCTACACTGAACGCGAAAGAGCTGCGCTTGCCTGGACCGAAGCAGTCACTCTTGTCGCGAATAGCCACGTTTCTGATGAGGTCTACGAAGAGGCAAGGAAGTACTTCAGTGAAAAGGATCTAGTCGATCTCACCCTTGCCATAATTAGTATCAATAGCTGGAATCGCTTGAACGTCTCATTCAGAACAGTCGCTGGAAATTACAAACCAATGAAATGGGAACAACAACACTGAAATTTTTCCCGAATGGGGGGTTTGTATATTGCTAGCCGAGTACCTTCGGTTGATCAATGAGCCACAGCCAAGAACCATCAGTCTGACGCCGAGCAACTTCGGCTGTAGCACCGCCAGACAGGCTCCAACTATACTTCCGAGTTCAATCACCACATCCAACATTTTCTCAAGGGCTCCTTCCCAGCCTTCACTGAAAGATTTAGCAAGTGTACTAGATTTGCTGCGCAGGCTGAACAGCTAGCAATATCGCGAGTAGCGTACCGTCCGAGAAACCTGGATCGAAAAGAGAGATAGAGTATGACCTATTAGCCACCGCGTTTAGTTCAGACACTATCCCGCCGCTGCTATTAGCTGAAGCATCAAAGATCTTGGTGCCGTTGGTGCTGATCCCGGAAAAGCCGAGGAAGCTTTCAGTATATTCGATTGTAAGCTCTTTGTTTCCGTTTGGGTCCTCGACCCAACACTTTGGCGGAATTCCACTCTGTCTTATGTTGCTTGCCTGGACAACGTGCTCTGCGACATGCGTGCTAGTTTCTACTATGAGGGATTTGTGGCCAAGATGCTCCTTTGGAGTTATGTAACCTACCGCTAGTCCGTCCTTATCCACAAGATCATAATTGCCGTGTAAAAGAGATGGCTTTCTTGCAACGAGCCTTACCTGCCCCGAAGAATCCTTGAGGTAGAAATCCGTGAGTGTATGCTTGTGGGCTCCAGGGCCTATCTCTGAAGTAAGTGATATTCCCGGATTTTGAATCTGAGGGTGGAAACTGGAGCTGTCAACAAATTTTTCTCCGCAGGCCGTGCAAAATATGGCTTGGTCATCGTTCTCTTTGCCGCAATGGACGCAGAATTTCAAATTACTGTCAAGTAATTCTCTTTTTACATCATATTAATTTCTGTTATCCACTCTGAGAAGAACCTCTAGGATCCAATCATTTGACAAGCTTAGCAATTCGTCCTAAGTCTTTTGTCTTTGCAAAAATAGAGTCTCAGAGCAGGTCTCTCGAGAACTGCCACTTAATGTCGAATCTAAACAGATGTTTTGTCAAAAAGATCAGAATATTAGATGTATTTGGGTCTGCTGTCTAACTCTTCGTTTACCGCAACGATAGTCGCAAAGCACATGGTCTCGAACTCATTTTCTTAATAACAAAGCCTCCCACAGCTTGCCCCACTAGTCTGGTAGCAGACTAATGTCTCACGCCTAAAGTTAGATTCACTTGATCTAATTGGCAAGCTTAGGGTGGGAACTGAATAGCGTCCAAGTTTCTGGAATTGTTGAGGCTCGTCGAGAAGAGCTGTTCCACTTTACTGATTGGTGTTACAACGACTCTGTGTATGATCCGGAAGTAAAGGAGTCTCGCATTGTCAAGCTAGCAAATTCGTCAGGGATTTGGAAGGTTAGCCATCACATGGGGAACATGATTGGATGCAAGGTTGAGTGGGAGGGTGAGTCTGTCGCGTGGAAGGAGAACGAATATTGGTCCATGAAAGCGACCAATGGAATGTTTGCAAGACTATCTATGCAGGCAGAGATGCACTTTGAAGACGACGGATCAACAAGAACCAATGTCACATTTCGGATTGGATACCACGTCCCGTCCCCGATCGCAGGGCCGCTGATAGATAGGCTGTTCATACGACGCGAGGTCCACCAGCTGGCGCGGACTGCGTTGGAGGGGCTGCAGAGAGCCGCACTTCTCAACAAGATTCCATTTCTGTCTTCACAACTGGAAAAGAGAATGGAAGATCATCCTGCCTATATTTCTCAGAACCATGCCCCGCTCGACTCTGCAAGAAAACGCTCATTTGGGCCTCACTTTCCGAGCATATTTGCCCCAAATGAACTCTGGAACGAAGCTCCCGAGCAGGATCGCAAGAAATATGGGAGAATACCAATTCCATGGAAATGAAATCAGACCGAGAACGTTCAATGCGCCGATGAAGCTGAGGATCGGGAAGGCGATACCATCTATCATGCAGTGCACTCTTCCACAGGATCTACCATTCAAGAAGCAGGTTATCCCAAACCACCCGACTGTCAAGACAAGAATTGTTCCCATCAAGGTGACCGACAAGAGTCCATCTGAGTATGCCGCTCCGGCTATTCCCTCTAATACGACAGGGGCCCCCCAGATGAGATAGCACCAAGGGGCAGTGAAGTAATCTCTTCCCTTGAATTTTTCGTAAGCTCGAGACGTCAATCTCAAATCTAATCCAATACACGAAACCTTGATTCGTATAACTCTACAGCCCCTTGTGTGGGGCTGCTGATTGAGAACCAGACAAAGAAATCTTCTGTCTTAAGCAACTAGCGCGTTCCTGACGATTCTCTTCTCCGCTTTCCTCAAATGCTCCGTAAACGTTGACCTGTCTATGTTCAAGAGTTTTGCAATCTCCTCTGAAGACACTCGCCTTGGAACTTCATAGTATCCAAGGCCATAAGCTGTTAGCAGAGCCTTTCTCTGCTTGTCAGTCAGGGTGGAAATCGCCGATTCAGGTTTTGGTTTCAGTCGAGTGAGCGAAAGAATTTTCGAGCCTTTCGACAGTTTCTCAACAGACATCAACAGTTTCTGAAGCGTCTCATCCTCGCCCACGATTGACACCCTCATCGTGTTTACATCGCTAAATTCAGGAGGTCTGTCCAAGTAGATCTTCGCCATGGTGGCCTCATCCGGCCATGGAAGTCCATTTGAATATCTTCCCGAAACAAAGATGACTAAGGAACCATCAGCTTCCCTGTAAAGAATTTCTGCATCCGTTATTGAGCCGCTCGATACAAGGTCGACGGCTGTCATTTTCTTGTCAAGAAATCTGACCTTGCATATTAGAGCAAAGCCTTCATTATCGCATTTGAAGCACTTGAGGCCCTCCAAGACCTTTACCTTTTTCGAGTTGCGACCGAAAAATCGATCCCAGAAGATTTCGTACGGAAGTTCGAGAACTAGGCGCTTCAAGACGGTACGTCAAGCTCACTTTTGGTTCTATTATCGTTTTGCTCTCTTTTCTGTTCCTGTTTACAATGCAATGAAATGATTTCCGGAAAAGAGACCAACCCTTTTGGTTTGGAAGCAAAAAAAGGCAATATTCATTTCTTGGCCGTGATGTCGGTTGAGCGACCAATATCGATACTGATTGATTCGTTCTTGTTCCTAAAGGAGAGCTGGGACTGCTTTCAATACTAGTCCATCTCGCATCGAAGTTAGGTACGTACTCAATTAGGACAAATTCTGATTCGAACCAGAGCGTAGTCTGCCAAAGCCATGGAAACCAGCAAAACTTCTCTTGAAGAAAGAATCTTTCTGATTAAATCTCCTTTCTTCTCTTGTCGAGTTTTGAATCACGGAGACGAACAAAAAGGAAATGGCAGGAATAACTACAGTCCTGACAGTGATAGTAATAGTAATAGTCGTGCTTCTGGGCTCGGCATTGGTGGTATTTGTCTTACTTCCGACTATTCAACCCTCCACGACTACACATACTACTTCTAGCATCGCTTCGAGCTCATCATCAACTACTACTTCTACTTCTTCAATCATTACCTCTAGCTCGGTAATCTCAACTTCCTTTTCTTCCTCTGCAGTATCTACATCTTCAACCACTGCCTCTTCTATCACTAGTACTACTTCTTCTACCATTTCCTCTACATCAGTGAACACAACCACATCGTTGACCAGTATGTGTAGAAGGATGTGAGTATGCGCTTGGATGATCCCAGTAATGTCAGGTTGTAGCCCCACGATCGTTCCATTCACAAACTGAACTACGCCTTTTGTACCTTGCATCAGCGTTAGATTCCAGGGTTCGACGCTGAATGTATAGTTCACTAGGCTCCTGTTATCTGTGAACTGAATCGTAACGTTGTTGTTGAAGATCTCAGCCCCTATTGTACTATTGAATCCAACCTTGGCCACTTTAACGGATGTCACATCTGCAGTAAAGTTTCCATTGATGATGCTAGATGTGGTCGTGTTCACTGATGTAGAGGAAATGGTAGAAGAAGTAGTACTAGTGATAGAAGAGGCAGTGGTTGAA
>JAKBSX010000363.1 GCA_021844725.1 Actinomycetes bacterium
GGGCATGGGGGAGGAACAAAATATTCCAAACGGCGACGAACCATTTTATGCATCCGCTGAATCTCTGAGACCATTATGCGACTTTAGCGAAGCCTCACAACTGGCTCTAGGTTATATAAGAAAGTTGACTGGTTTTCAACTGTGTGCGGTTGCAAGGATTGAGCAGCATGAGTTTCGTTTTCTTCATGTGAACGAGGATGGTATTGGGGTACAATCAGGCGACACATTTGATATAGATGAATCAGTTTGCCCGATGGTGGTATCCGGGAGGATAGCAAACTTTGTTCCCGACATGTCGAAAGTGCATCCTTCTATCCTGGTGGGTAGTTCCCGGAAAATAGGTGCTCATATAGGGGTCCCAATTCTTCTTGATCAGCAGCGGTTATTCGGTACCATCTGTTGCATTAATTCAACTCCGGTGCCGGAACTATTGTCGTTCCAGGCGGAGTCCGTTTCTCTGATAGCTCAGATGTTGTCCACAATATTGATGCTTGAGCTTCGTTCTGTTGATCAGGTACGCAGCTATGAGCGTGTGAAAATGGAGTCTGAACGGGACGAACTTACGAATTTGCTCAACAGAAGGGGATGGGATAGGGCTATCCTCCAGGAAGACTCGCTGATTGCTCAGTATGGCTTCAGTGCTTCTATTGTTGTGATTGACATTGACAACCTAAAGACTGTAAACGATTCCAAAGGGCACCAGGCTGGCGACGAAATTATCAGAAAAGCTGCCCGAGTAATTGGACAAACCAGCAGGTCCGATGACGTTGTGGCTCGTACCGGCGGTGATGAGTTCGCGGTGCTTACTAAAGGTGTTTCGCCTGAGGGTACCGATGCCTTCGTTCGCAGACTAAAAATTGCACTTACTGTGGCTGGTGTCCAAGCTTCGGTGGGTATCTGTTCCAGTGCGAGCGCTACCTCATTGAGTGAAGCCTGGGACAAGGCAGATCAGAATATGTACTTGTCGAAAAGGTCGAAATCCTGAAGGTTGCCTGCTTTACTCGACGAGATATGGGAGTGAATTAAATTCATTCTCTGACGTTGCCAGTCTTGTCATGAAATTTATGAGTTTTACAACTAGGCTCGCGGCCATAGAGATATTCATTTTCTGTATGGCTTACGATGAGAGGATGAGGTGTAATTGATGAGTTCTCGACCATTATTTGCAACCATGCTGGCTGCTGGTGAAGGAACGAGGATGAAATCCGATCGTCCTAAGACTTTGGCCAGAATATGTGGCAAGCCTATGGGAGTCCATGTACTCGATGCCCTGTGTCAAGCTGGAGTTCAAGACGCGGTAGTGGTTGTGGGTCATAAAGCTGAACGAGTGGAGGCAGCTTTGGCGGCGATGGCGCCAACTACAATGAAGCTGCATTTCGCAGAGCAATCCAAACTGAACGGTACCGGTGACGCTCTGAGTGTCGCACTGACGGTTCTACCCGACGCCCTGGGCTATTCTCCGGCTGAGATGCCTGTTGCCATAGTTGTTCCGGCAGATACCCCTTTAATTACGGCAGATACGCTTCGAAATTTGGCTGAAAGCCATATTGAATCTAAAGCGGCTGCCACTTTGATCACAGCTGAGGTCGATGAGCCGTTTGGCTACGGCAGAATAGTGCGAACTAAAGATGGCAAGGTGGCGCGGGTTGTGGAAGAACGTGATGCAATCAACGAGCAAAAAAATATAACCGAGATAAACACAGGTATTTATGCTTTCAATCTTGACATTCTCGCTCCTACTTTGCGGCGAATTACCCCAATAAATGATCAAGGGGAGTATTACTTGACCGATTGCATCTCGATACTTTCAGAAATGGGTTATTTGGTAAATTCGATACAAATTGCCGATCGTGCCGAGGCATTAGGGGTGAACGACAGAGTCCAGCTGGCCGAAGCAGAACATCAGTTTCGCCAGAGGATCAATAGGGCTTGGATGAAACAAGGTGTCACTATGGTGGATCCTGAATCCACATATATCGAAGCCACGGTAACTATTGGGCAAGACACCACTATTTGGCCAGGTTCGCATTTGGCTGGCAATACCCAAATAGGCCTATCGGTAGAGGTCGGTCCAGAGACCAGGCTTTTAGACTGCACAGTCGGGGATGGAGCGAAAGTTACTCGATGTGAGGCTACTCAGGCTGATATTGGCTCGGATGCAATTGTCGGGCCATGGGTAGTCCTTGCGCCCGGTGCTAAAGTGGAACCCGGAACTTCTACTGGATCATTCAAGGTATTGGGGTAGCATCGTGGAATTAGTACCTAGGAAACGGCTTGAGCTTTACAGCGGCAGGGCCCACGCTCAATTGGCAAATGAAGTTGCATCTAACCTGGATGTTGTCCTAGGTGACGTCACCCTAAAAGAGTTTGCGGATGGGGAGATTCACTGCAGGTTTGGAGAGTCTGTCCGCGGCAAAGACATATTTATCATTCAAACCCATTCAGGCCCGGTAAACGATTCGCTGATGGAACAGCTAATCATGGTTGATGCTGCTAAAAGGGCTTCCGCCAAGCGAATTACCGCAGTTTGTCCTTATTACGGTTACTCTCGTCAGGATAGGAAAGCCTCGGGCAGAGAACCGATAACAGCAAAATTGGTTGCAGATATGATGGCAGCGGCAGGCGCCGACAGAATTATTGCTTTAGACCTTCATTCCGGCCAGATCCAGGGATTTTTCGACGGTCCAGTGGATCATCTTACTGCAATGCCGGTGTTGATTGATTACCTTAAGAGAAAAGCCGATCAGGAGACAGTGATAGTTGCGCCGGATGCTGGTCGAGTCAAAGTAGCATCTCGCTTTTCCCAAATACTCAATTGCGATCTTGCTTTTGTTCACAAGCGACGGCCCAGGGGTGTCGCAAACGTGGTTGAAGCTTTGGACGTTGTTGGCGAGGTTGAGGGGAGAAGATGCGTAATCATCGATGACATGATCGATACTGCTGGAACAATTTGTGCCGCTGCTGATTTATTGATGTCTAGAGGTGCTTCAGAAGTTTGGGCAATGGCTACGCATGGTCTACTGTCTGACCCGGCAGCTAAGAGATTGACCGAGTCTTCAATTTCCCGGGTTGTGATAACAAATACCTTGCCGGTCACTCCAGAGAAGAATATTGACAAACTAGAGGTGCTGTCGGTGGCACCGATAATCGCCCAGGCAATCGGTGCTGTATTTGAAGATTCCTCGGTATCTGAAATTTTTGGCGGCGAAAACCTCTCATAATCTATTTTGGTGGGTTGAGTTGTGCTGGCCGCTAATATAAGTATCTCGAAAGTAACTTTATTTAGCTATTTGCTGTAAATTGTGACATGCAGTTGTATCTGTCGCTAATAGCTAGAATATCTGAGTTGTTTGATTTTAGGTTCGATTAAGTTATAGGAGATTTCAGGTGTCTGAACTAGTGCTTGCAGCAGAGTCTGGTCGAATTCAAGGAAGCCCAGCTTCGCGGCGTATGCGTTCTTCGGGTCAGGTGCCTGGTGTGGTGTACGGCGGGGCAGGAAGTCCAGTAGCAATAAGTTGCAACAGTCGTGAGTTACGTGCACTGATGTCGAAGCGCCCCATCGTGGGAAGTGTGATCACTTTAGAGATTGATGGCAAAGCAAGAAAGGTCATATGCAAGGAGCTTCAGAAGCATCCTGTGCGGCCGGAAGTGCTTCACATCGACTTCCAGCTTGTTGACGGCAACTAATAATTAGTTTCACTCTGTTCCTAGGTCGAGGAGACTCAAATCAGTGTGATTGTACTGGGGTTGGGGAATCCCGGGGGGAATTACGAAAAGACTAGGCATAACCTAGGTGCAATGGCGATAGCTGAAGTTGCCGCTCGTAACGGCGCGTCTCTTGTGCCAAATATTCGCTCCAAGTCGCTTCTGGCGGAAGTAAAGATAGGTTCTGAGGTGGTAGCCCTGGCATTTCCTCAGACCTATATGAATAATTCTGGTCAGTCATTGTCCGGATTGATGAAAAAGTACCCGATCTCTTCGCCGGACCAGGTGGTGGTAATCCATGATGAACTCGATCTTCCTCCTGGTGTGGTAAGAATTAAAAGGGGAGGTGGAGTGGCTGGACATAATGGATTGAAGTCGGTTGTGGTCAACCTTGGGTCTTCAGATTTTCTTCGAATCCGCATCGGCATAGGGCGTCCTATGTCGTCGAGCGCTATGGTTGGATACGTTTTATCAGTTCCTCCGCCAAAGGAAAGAGAAGTTGTTTTGACAGGAGTCCAGGTAGCGGCGGACGCGCTTGAGGAACTTGTCATAAATGGCATTGACCATGCAATGAATCGTTTCAATGCTCGATAGCCTTTAGTTGGTGCATTTTCGAAATATTTTACGCGAACTCGGTAAAACCCCTTCTATATCTGAGATAGTTTCGTTTTCTCCTCCAGGTTTTTATCTGCATTCAAGCTCCGTCCCGTTTGTCCTTGGTGCATTTACAGAATCGTCTGACCATAGAGCTGTGCTGGCAGTGGTACCCACTCGGC
>JAKBSX010000364.1 GCA_021844725.1 Actinomycetes bacterium
ATTGTTGTGATATCTGCATAGTTTTCAAGTGAATATTCGTTTGAATTTTATAAAAATATAATGTTACTCTGCGAAACAGTTGATAAAAAGCGAATTAAAAGAGAAGAATCGGAAGATGAAGCTAAAAAAATCAAGAGAGGGCAGACTGGGTTTGAAAATTGCAGAATTGGAAAGGAAGGCTATGATTAGGCAACTAGAGGCAGCAAGAGCAATTGTACTAGACTGGCATGTACACGATACACTTGGGCAGGTGATTGCAACTCACAGACAAGGAGTTTCAAAACGCATCGCCCAGCTTGCTCGAAGGTGAGGTTGGATTATGAAATCAGTTCAAAATTGGATCAAGGGGCGTCCGCTCAGTCCGCCTGGAAGGTTCAACCTATTCTCGTTTTCGCTGTTTTCGTTACTTTGTCTTGGAGCAACGTTGGAACTAGGTCGCTGGCCTTTGTTTGCTTTCCTGTTTGTTTTGGACGCGCAGTAACCTCTCTGCTATCGACATTGTAGCTTTGACTGAGTAAGAGGTAATCGAACTAGCTCGGTCTTCCATTTCTCCAATGTTGCTCCGGCAGTCCAAGACTATCAGTACCTCTGCAACCTGCTCTGAAGTGAACTCGTTAGATAGCAGCTTGTCTTCATCCGTCATTCTCGCCGATGCTCGCCAGTTAACCCTCTTCGTGCTCTCCCCAGGCAGAAGCTGTCTTGTGGCATAGTAATCCATCCCTGCTCCTATCCGTCTCGCCAATATCTCCCCGGGTCTTGGCCTCGTCGATCTTGGACCGATTGTAAATTCGCTCAATTTTCCTGCCGTCCGGGGAAAGACAGCCATTTTCGAGACTAGTTCCCGCCTTTCCCGGGATTCCACTAGCCCCGCGAAATCTTGTGCTAAAAGTAAGAGAGGACCTAAGGTGTATTCGCCAAAGTAGGTCCCGCTCACCTCATAGAGCAGATTCCTTGTCTCTCCTGCCTTTAGTGAAAAGCTGAAGCTACTCCGAGTATTGCTTCCAAAGAGTTCGCGAGAAAGCTCGTCTTTGATCTGCAAGAAAGCGATGTCAATCTTGCTTCCATTCTTTACAGTCAATCTGACCCTCGAAGTTTCGCCTTCGTTGATCTGCACTCTTTCAAGAGTCCTTGCCACCTCAAGCTTCGATAGATCTGGCCGCTTGAGCTGCAAAAATGTGAACCCGACAAATGCAATAATCGGCACGGAAACAAAAATGATGGGCTGTGAGATGAACAGCCCAACCAGTACGGAAGCAAAAGCCAAGAGCGTGAGTAGCATGAACCTTGTCTGGAATCCCGTCTCGGACTCTTCTCGAAGCGCGTTGTCTGGCAAAGGCATGACGTGATCGCTTTGGCTAGTTCACTTTGGGCACTTCGATTTTCCCTAGCAGACCAGAGACTATAGATTCTGCCTTTGTTCCTCTGATCCATTGGTCTGCGGTCAATATTATCCTGTGCGAAAGGGCAGGCACCGCGATAGCCTTGATGTCATCCGGTAGAACGTAATTTCTACCACAAAGCCAGGCTCTAGCCTTCGAGAGTTTCAACATCGCAAGAGAACCTCTGGGACTTGCTCCCACCTCTACTCCAGAATAGTTCCTTGTCTCCCGCACGATCTTCACGATGTAGCGTTCTAGCTCTTGATCGACGTGCGTTTTCTCTACTAGCTTCTGCATGGCGATTATCTCTTCTTTAGAAGCTACCTGCTCGATCTTCACATCGTCACTTTCTCTCTTCGTCCTGCGATCAAGAATCTCTGCTTCCTCTTCTTGTGACGGGTATCCTATCCCTAGCTTCATGATGAACCTGTCAAGCTGAGCTTCAGGGAGAGGATAAGTTCCCTCGTACTCGATCGGATTTTGCGTCGCGAATACTATGAATGGGGCGTCAAGATGCATGGTAGAATTTTCTATCGTCACCTGTCTTTCCTGCATCGCTTCAAGGAGCGCAGATTGCGTCCTAGGCGAAGCGCGGTTTATCTCATCTGCCAAGAGCACGTTGCAAAATATCGGGCCCCGTCTCAGCTCAAAGGCTGAGGTGCTTCGATTCAGGATGTAACTACCGGTAATGTCGGCAGGTAATAAGTCTGAAGTAAACTGTATCCTCTTGAATTCGCATCCCAAGCTCTGCGCAAATGACTTTGCAGTCAGAGTCTTTGCAAGTCCTGGATAATCTTCAAAAAGTATATGCCCATCGCACAACACTGCAAGAAGGATTTTTTCCAGAGTGTCTCTCTTTCCAACAATAGCCTTACCTACCTCATCCAAGACAGCGTTTGCCTTCTTTTGTAACTCCGATTCTAAGCTCTGCATGTCTACCACTTTGCTTCTAGTCTAGAGACTACGTGTTCCAAGCTATGATAGTAATCCAAGTTCGGTGAAGTGTCAGGTTCGCCTTTTGCATCTTTGGGATGGAGAACGAAATCAATCTCTTTTGATTCTTGGATTAGCACTTCAGTTCCGGCTTCATCGGTGGCTGGCGTCTCCTCAATTATCTTTTGCAAGACTCTTGAGATTTCAACCCTGGAGAGGTGTCGCATGTAGCTCGGCCCCTTTGTCCCAGATTTTACAAATGATGATATCTCATCCGCTCTGTTCCTGTCAGGATAAAAGTACGCCCTTGGAGAGGCCCTGGCACTCGCTATTCCTTCATCCATCCTCACATTGGAAATCGCCCAATAGAGAATACCCATCCCCTCAAAGGCAATCAACAGGTAAAAGACAAGAATCGATAAGTTTGACATTCCACTCGCTACAATTAGCAACGCAAGAAAAAGCGGCAGCCCGAGTGCAAACGCCTTCAAGAAATTTTTCGCAATAATTGAGACCAATCAACAATCAACTCGTTGAAACCAGATCCCTTGACGCGAGTTCTTGGCTGAGAGCCGAGAGACTCTTGATTGCTTCTTCAGCATCCTCTTGCGTAATCTCGTTCTCGCTGTACCTTGCGACTTCAAACAAGGAAGTGACCTTTGAAAAACTTGGGGAATCAAATCTAAGCTTCTGTGACAAGATTTCCCTGAATTCGGCTGGTGTAAGTGCTTTGCTTTCTAGTGTGGATTTAACCTCAAGCATATTTACTATCGACTTGTAGCACTTGAGAACCGTGTCTCTGTAATCTGACCCTAGGGCGAGTTTTCGGGCTGTTTCACCCAAAATCTCCGAGACCTTCTGCCTGTCTTCTTCCAGTATGTCAATGTCATTTATAGGTCTGAGTCGCAGTCGGCCAGAAATCACTCTGAAGGTCTGAAGAAAGACGTAGAAAATGACTATTCCCGCTATGATGATCAATAGATCTGAATACGTCAGCATAGGTAGCTTCGGTAACGAGAAATTAAGGAATACCGGCCGCTCTGTCACGTTGAGAAAATTAGGTACGGAAATTGTCGTCGGAACGGTGTGAGCTGATTCTGTCGTAGTTTGTGGTGCAAACTGGATGTTCGTTACCACTGGCAGAAGTTCTCTACTTGCGTAGAACACGACGGCAATAAGAATCGGAAACACAATCAACGCCAGGACAACAGCAATAATCCGGTTGTCCCTGGAGTTGTTTGGGGAACGAATCACGCAGTCTCTTGAATATCGTCTCTTATGAAAGCATTGGGTTCTTCCGCTTCACAGAGTCTTAATTTAGATTCACAACTCGAAACTCCTTGATTTGCACCAATGCTATTAGGCGGTCATTGAAGGAGTAGCTAGCTAGAAGCTGAAGCGCTCGACCAAAGATAGATAGTTGTGCAGTACCTCGAAACCCTTTGAGGATAGTCGGTATATCTTTCGCTCTTCAGACTCAACTTCCGTGACCAGGCCAATCCTTTGTAAATGTGCCAGGTAAACGCGCAAAACTTTCCAGCTTAAGTTTGCCTTGTACATTATCCTCGTCGGTTTCTCCTCTCCTGATCCGATAGCTTTCAACACCTCGCATTCTGATTGGAGCTTCGATCTCCTTGGCTTTTCAGCCCGCGACATCTCGATGCTTGATTCAACTAGTTCCGGCTCCTTCAATATTGTATCGAACATTGCTCTTGACGAAATGACAGTCAATATTCAGGGAATTAATACGATGTCCCGAATATCTTCGGGAGAAACTAGCAATTGCGATTCCGTACTTCATCCGTGCATGAACTCGAAGAATTGGCCAAAGTTGGCCAACTGATTCTTACACGACTTCTATCCACGAACCGCAAATTTTCATCATACTTGTCGAGACAAGCCCTCTTGCGGTTTTGTTTTGTTTAGAAAGTCACACTTCAATTTCAGTGATCAAACAAAGATTCAACGATTCAGCACTAGCATGCCATGTTCCTTACAAAACGAAATGAATGAGACATTGGGATAAAATAGTAGCCAAAACCCAACAGGCCCAGTGAAGGTGTGCCCCAGAGCGTCATTCGATAGAAATGAAATGTAGGAGGAACACTTGACATGGCACAAGGTTTCGGTGGATTGAAACTACTAGAACTATAAGAGAAGGTCTGAA